>JAKAPB010000033.1:0-5583 GCA_021823045.1 Actinomycetes bacterium
ACGACCGATTACCCTCCTCGGGAATATCACCGGAATCCGCCTTTGGCCTAGTTCGACGATAATGATCGAAATGATCAGGCCCAGCGACAAAAGGACGATAACCGAAAACTTCAGCTTCCCTGCTTCGACAAAGATAATGTGCCCACCGGTCGGCAGACCCGCCACGACGTTTGTGAAGATCAGAATTGACATGCCTTGGCCAATTCCACGCTGGGTAACCATTTCACCAAGCCACATGACAAAAGCCGTACCAGCAGTGAAGGTCATAACTATGAACAAAACTCGGGGCAAGGTGAAGTTCGGAATCAGGTTAATCTTCTGGTTGTTCGGAAGAAGTCCCGCCCCGCCCTTGTGAAACACAAAGACCAAGCCTGTCGCCTGTAAAAGTGCTAAAGTGACCGTCAAGTAACGGGTTGTCTGGGTAATCTTCCGCTGCCCGGCTGCACCCTGTTCCCTCCACTCGTCAAGTTTTGGAATCACCGTGGTTAAAAGCTGGATGATAATTGACGAAGTAATGTAGGGCATTATCCCAAGGCCGAAAACTGCTGCACGTGAAAGTGCATTACCAGAGAAGAGATTCAAAAAGCTGAAGACTCCGCCCTGCTTTGCAGCTTGCTCCAACTGTTGAACGGCCGCAAAACTCGTTCCCGGGATCGGGACGTTCGCACCTAGCTGGTAAATCGCAATAATCAACAACGTGAACAGAACCTTGTTTCTAAGTTCTGCCACCCTGAAGATATTCCTCAGACTTCCGAGCACCCTCTTTAGCCCCCAAGCTACCTCGCACCGATCTTCACAGAAGACCGATCACCTTTAATCTTACAAACAGAAAAACTTGCTAATAGTTAAAATCCGGGCCCAGAGCAACTGGACCCGGATAAAGAATAACATCCCAAAGCGCTAGCCTTGAAATCCACACCTTCTAACGATTAGTTAGTGCGTTACCCTTAGCGGGTACACGGCGTCCACCATTAGGAGCATCCAGGACCACAACAGTGCCGCCACTGGCGACAATTGCCTGCTTTGCCGCTTCGGAAAAAGCGTGTGCCGAAACAGTCACGGCAATTGTAAGCGAACCATTGCCCAAAATCTTCACCGGCTCACCTTTGTGGACTTGACCTTTTGCGAGAAGAATCGTAGGATCAATCACGACCGTACCGCCCTCGGCGAGATTCTGGACAGCACTCAGGTTGACCACGCTGTAGCTCACCCTAAATGGGTTGTGGAATCCCTTCAGCTTCGGCAGCCTCTGGGTGAGAGGAAGTTGGCCTCCTTCGAAACCCGCTGGGATAGTATCCCTTGCTCCCTGACCCTTTGTTCCACGTCCAGCGGTCTTGCCGCCCTTGCCACCGATGCCGCGGCCTACCCGTCTCTTGCCCCTGTTGGAACCCGGAGCTGGGGCCAGCTCATGGACTTTAATCATCTAACTAACCTTCCTGGCTTTCCGACACCTCTACCAAGTGCGAAACTCGTGCGATCATACCCCTGATCTCTGGTCGATCTGGAAGGGTTCTCGTCTTGCCTATCCGACCAAGTCCGAGAGCCTTGAGGGTCCCACGATGCTTTGGCTTGGAACCGATCTGGGAGCGAATCTGCCTAACTTCAAGAAACTCGCTCATCACGCCTCCTTCGAATTGCGCGAAGTGCGCTCTCTGAAGCCACGAAGTACGCCAGCTGGGGTAACTTCTGAAGGGTCCTTCCCCCTAAGCCTGGCGATATCGTCTGGTCGCTTAAGTTCTTTAAGACCGGCAATAGTTGCATGGGCAACATTGATGCCATTCGATGAGCCAAGCGACTTAGCGAGGATATCTTTGATTCCAGCCATCTCCAAAATTGCACGAGCTGCGCCGCCAGCTATAACGCCGGTCCCTGGTGCTGCGGGCTTTAGCAAAACCCGGCCAGCGCCAGCTTCACCTATAATCGGGTGAGTAATCGTATTCCCAGAAAGCGCAACGTCGAAGAGGTTCTTCTTCGCCTCTTCGATCCCTTTCTGGACTGCGAGGCCCGCCTCTTTGGCTTTTCCATAGCCGAGCCCGACTTTACCATTTCCATCGCCAATGACCATCAAAGCAGTAAAGGAGAAACGACGTCCGCCCTTGACTACCTTGGCAACCCTGTTGACTTTGATAGTTCTCTCTTCGTATTGAGCTTCGGCCATTAGAACTCCAATCCGCCTTCTCTAGCTGCATCGGCGAGGGCCGCTACCCGGCCATGGTACTTAAATCCACCACGATCGAAGACGACTGCGCCGATTCCTTGGGCCTTCGCCCGATCAGCCACCAACTCGCCGACCTTCTTTGCGGCGTCAACGTTGCCTGTATGTGAGCCCTTGAAAGAAGTTTCAAGGCTTGATGCCGAAACTAGCGTGTGACCACTAGAGTCGTCTATCACTTGGGCAACAATGTGCCTGTTGGATCGAAACACCGCCAACCGGGGCCTTTGCTCGGTCCCTACAACGGCCTTCCTTATCCTGTTATGGCGCCTCTTGCGCAGGGCCTCTGGTGTAACTGTCTTTATAGACATCTCTTAAACTCCTCTGACCCTACTTGCCGGACTTACCGACTTTACGTAGCACCTTTTCACCCTCGTAACGCACACCCTTGCCCTTGTAAGGCTCAGGCTTGCGAATCTTGCGGATGTTGGCCGCTACTTGGCCTACAAGCTCTTTGTCAATACCCTTCACGGCAATCTTCGTCTGAGTAGGGGTCTCAAAGGTAATACCTTCTGGTGCTTCTACTCTTACCGGATGAGAAAAACCCAAGGCCAGCTCTAGCTCGGTCGCACTCTTAGCAGCCGCCCTATAGCCGACACCAACTATCGCCAGTTCCTTCGTAAAACCGGTGGTCACTCCGACCACCATGTTGTTGAGAAGTGTCCTCGACAGCCCGTGCATTGCCCTGTCTCTGCGATCGTCCCCTTTTCGGGAGACGATTAGCTTGTCTTCCTGCTGTTGGATCGAGACTTCCTCAGGAAATACCCTGGTGAGGGAGCCCTTTGGACCCGACACTTCAACTGTGCGATCCTCGCCGAAGGAGACACTAACTCCACCTGGCACAGCTATGGGAGCCTTACCTATTCTCGACACGTTTAACTCCTCCCCTTACCATACGAAACAGAGAATCTCGCCACCGACCTTGGCCTTTCGAGCCTCGGTATCGGTCATAAGACCCCTGGATGTGGAAAGGACCGCTACACCAAGACCACCTAGTACCCTTGGAATCGAATCTGCCTGGGAGTAAACCCTCAATCCAGGCTTGGAAACCCTCTTGAGTCCAGAAATCGTACGCTCACGCTTCTGGGAGTACTTCATTCTGATCTCGAGAGTTGTTCCCGGTTTTCCCTCATTTGGGTGAACGGAGAACCCGGCGATGTAACCCTCGCGCTCGAGAATCTTTGCTAGCTCATCCTTTAACTTTGAACCAGGCATGCGTACTACGTCGTGCATAGCCTGATTCGCGTTCCTAATTCTGGTGAGCATATCTGCTATTGGATCACTGAAACCCATCTCTACCCCTTACCAGCTCGCCTTGGTCACGCCAGGAATCTCTCCCTGGTGGACCATGACCCTGAGACAGATCCTGCAGAGACCGAACTTGCGATACACCGCGTGCGGTCGTCCGCACCTCTGACAGCGCGTATAGGCGCGAACCCTGAACTTTGGCTTCCTGTTTGCCTTAGCTATGAGAGCCTTCTTGGCCATAGTTCCTAAACCCCTTCCTTTCGGAATGGAAAGCCGAAAGCGTCGAGCAGCGCCCTGCCCTCGCCGTCATTTCTCGCACTAGTCACGATGGTGATGTCCATACCTCTGGTCGTGTCAACCTTGTCGTAATCAATTTCAGCAAAGATAAGCTGCTCGGTTACTCCGAAGGTGTAGTTCCCGTGACCATCAAAGGATCTCGGAGAGAGACCCCGGAAGTCCCTTACCCTCGGAATCGCTATCGAAATCAATCGATCGAAAAATTCCCACATACGATCTCCCCTAAGGGTGACCTTCACGCCAATTGGATTACCCGCTCGAAGCTTGAAACTTGCGATCGACTTCCTTGCCCGAGTTACCACCGGCTTCTGCCCGGTAATGATCTCAATGTCCCTAAGCGCTGCGTCGAGCTGTGATGCCTGCTGAGTAGCACGTCCCACTCCAACATTGACAGATATCTTTACGAGCTTGGGCACTTCCATGACGTTCTTCAGCTCAAGCTTCTTTTGAAGCTCTGAGCGTATCTCGTCGTTAAACTTGACCTTCAGCCGCGGCGGGAGAGAATCAACCTTCAAGTCGCTCACAGGTCACCTCCACACTTCTTGCAGACACGAATCTTCTTCCCATCGGCTTCGAACTTCATCCCAATCCGGGTCGGACCGCACTTCGAACACACAATCGCTACGTTCGATGCATCGATCGGCATATCCTTATCGATAATTCCACCTTGTTCGGTAGCGGTACGCGCCTTTTGATGCTTTTTAACCACATTGACGCCGTTAACTATCACTTTGCCAGCTTTGGGAATGACACTCGCAATCTCGCCCTGCTTGCCGCGATCCTTACCGGTCAGCACGCTCACCTTGTCACCTTTAATCAGTCTCACTACAAGACCTCCGGTGCTAGCGAAATGATTCTCATAAACTTCTTATCCCTAAGCTCACGGCCGACTGGACCGAAAATACGTGTTCCCCTCGGCTGCATCGCATCATTAATCAATACGGCTGCATTCTCGTCGAAGCGAATATAACTACCGTCGCCCCGCCGCTTCTCCTTCTTGGTCCTCACGACGACGCACTTCACTACGTCACCCTTCTTGACCGCTGCACCCGGAATCGCGTCCTTGACTGTCGCTACGAAAACATCACCAATACTCGCGTAGCGCCTACGCGAACCGCCAAGCACCTTGATACAAAGGACCTCCTTGGCTCCGGAGTTGTCGGCCACCCTGAGTCTGGATTCCTGCTGAATCATCGAGCACGCTCCAAGATCTCCACGAGTCGCCATCTCTTCAACTTCGACATCGGCCTAATCTCAGCGACTCTAACCCGATCGCCGATACGGGCTTGGCCCTCTTCGTCGTGGGTATAAAGCTTCTTAGTCTTTGTTACCGTCTTGCGGTAGCGCGGGTGTCGCACCTTCTCTGAGATGGAAACCACGACCGTTTTATCCATAGATGTAGAGACGACAAGTCCTTCCCGGACCTTCCTGTCATTTTCTCTGGCCTCAATCGACTCTTGCGACGAAGTCATCATTCACCACCTGTCTGTGTGGCAAGTCCACCACGCTCCGAAATGAGCGTCGAGATCCTTGCGATCTCTCGCCGAAGCCTTTTTAGGCCGGCGGTATCAGTAGCCTGAGCCGTAGCCAGCTGGAATCTGAGGGTGAAAAGCTCACGCTTAGCCTCCTCCAGCTTCTCAACCAACTCCATATCGGCCAGTGTCCTAAGTTCAACTGCCTTGGTCATCCCATCGCCCCTAGAGTCTCTTCGTCTTGCACAATGAATCGTGCCTTGATAGGAAGCTTCTGGATTGCCCTCTCCATCGCCGCTCTTGCGAGATCCTCAGAGACACCAGCCAGCTCGAACATCACCCTGCCCGGCTTGA
>JAKAPB010000033.1:5593-10263 GCA_021823045.1 Actinomycetes bacterium
GTTCCCCTTACCCGAGCCCATCCTGGTCTCGGCGGGTTTCTTGGTAACTGGCTTATCGGGGAAAACCCTAATCCAGACCTTCCCCCCCCTCTTGACGTGTCGGGTCATTGCAATTCTCGCAGCCTCGATCTGCCTAGCCGAAATCCAGCCAGGCTCAAGTGCTTGGATGGCAAACTGGCCAAAGGCGATCTCACTTCCACCCTTCGCCATCCCGGACATGCGGCCGCGCTGCTGCTTGCGGTGTTTAACTTTGCGAGGCATCAACATCTCTTAGTCAACCTCCCTCTTGAAGTGAGGAGTCTCATGATGCGACTCACGGGTCTTTCTCTCAATGTCTTCCTCTTCAGCGAGAAGCTTCTCCAACTCGTCAGCAACAGGTGCGGCGATCGGTCCGGCCGGAACCGTCTGAACTGGAATGACCACTTCTTCGACGGAGTCGCCTGCTGTTAGCTCAACGCCTTCAGTCTCTGCTTTACGCCTTCCGCCACCAGCAGAGATAACCCTTTTCGGCCTTGGAGCGCCACTCGTCGCCTCGACCTTCGGCTTGACCTCGGCTAGAACATCGCGATAAGGAAGGATGTCGCCCTTGTAGATCCAAACCTTCACGCCGATTCTTCCGAAGCTAGTCGCGGCCTCCCTGAATCCATAATCGATATTCGCCCTCAGGGTATGTCGAGGCACGCGACCCTCGCGATATGACTCTTTACGAGCCATTTCTGCTCCGCCCAGACGACCCGAGCACTGCACAGTTACTCCCTGGCCGCCTGCCTTCTCGACCATTTGCAGTGCCCTCTTCATAGCCCTACGAAAGCTAACTCGCCTTGACAACTGATCTGCAATGCCTTGGGCCACTAGCGCTGCATCGAGTTCGGGTTGCTTGATCTCTTCAACGTTGAGATTCACACGCTGATTACCAGTGATGTTTGCTAGACCTTGCCTAAGTCTCTCGGCTTCTTGTCCTTTTCGTCCAATGACAAGACCAGGCCTAGCTGTATGAATATCGACCTTGACTCTATCTCGGGTCCGCTCAACATCGACCCTGGATATAGCGGCGTTGGCGAGTTCTTTGGTCAGATAAGCCCGGATCTTGTAATCCTCGATGATCCATTGACCATACTTGCGCTCCTCATACCAACGAGACTTCCACTCAGTCGTAATCCCAAGCCTGAAGCCGTAAGGATTTACCTTCTGGCCCATATCACTCAGCTCCCTTATCAACTTCAGAAACAGTCTCAATCTCTGCTGCCTCTGCAGTACCCTCTGCAATCAACTCAGTCTCAACCACTTCAGCCTGCGTTTGCTGAGCCTCCGCGAACGAAGCCTCTTGATCAACACTCGGCTGAACCTCTTCCGTAGCCACCTGCGAAAGCGCCTCTTGGGCTTGGTCCGCTACCTTCGGCTTACGTCCTGGTCTACGGCTCCGCCGGCCTGACCTTCTCGCTTCAGCTTCGCTTGCTTGCTTTGCCCGAAGTAGGTCGATCTTTGCTTGTGGCATGCGATCGACGACTATCGTTACGTGCGCGCTACGCTTGCGAATCCTCGAAGCAGAGCCCCTCGCACGCGGCTTGAACCTCTTCATAGTCACGCCCTCGTCGGCATACGCGACCGAGACATATAGTTCATCTGGGACAAGCCCATGATTATTAGCGGCATTGGCAATCGCAGACGCTAACAACTTTCCGACCATCAAGGCAGCCTCTCGGTCGGTATTTGCGAGGATATCGAGTGCCGTAGCGACGTGTTTGTTGCGGATCAGATCCAGCACTTCGCGAACCTTCGAAGCAGACATCCGGTATCCGCGCAATACTGCCCTGACACCTTTTTCTTCTAAAGCAGTCGCCATTATCTGCGCCTCGCTGATCTCTCTTGACCTGCATGGTATCTAAAAGTCCTCGTTGGCGCGAATTCGCCCAACTTGTGACCGACCATTGACTCGGTCACATAAACCGGTACATGTTTCCTGCCGTCATGGACGGCGATCGTATGTCCCACCATGTCTGGGATGATCGTCGAACGTCGGGACCAGGTCTTAATGACCTTCTTTTCGCCCTTCTCGTTCAGATCATCCACCTTTTTTAGAAGGTGGTCGTCAACGAAGGGACCCTTCTTCAAGCTCCTTGGCATATGTGCCCCTTATCCCTAGCGACGTGCGCCGCGGCCGCGGCGACGACGAACTATCAAACGGTCCGAGTACTTCTCTCTTGAACGAGTGCGCCCTTCTGGCTTACCCCAAGGCGAAACTGGGTGTCGTCCACCGGAAGTCTTACCTTCTCCACCACCGAGTGGGTGGTCAACGGGGTTCATCGCAACACCTCTGGTTTGCGGCCTAATACCCTTCCAGCGATTACGGCCAGCCTTGCCAACAGAGAGAAGCTCGAACTCAGAGTTGCCAACTTCCCCAATCGAAGCACGGCAGTCGATTGGAACGCGCCTCATTTCCGTGGAAGGCAACCGGAGAGTAGCGAACTCGCCCTCCTTTGCGACAAGCTGCACGCTCATCCCTGCCGACCTAGCGATCTTTCCGCCTTGCCCTGGGCGAAGTTCCACATTGTGGATCACGGTACCAACCGGGATAAAACGCAGCGGAAGAGCGTTGCCAACCTTTATGTCGGCCTTTGGTCCGGACTCTATCGGGTCTCCGACCGAGAGCTTCGCTGGCGCCAAAATATAGCGCTTTTCGCCGTCAGCATAATGCAACAACGCGATACGAGCATTCCTGTTCGGATCGTACTCGATCGTTGCCACCTTGGCCGGTATCGCGTCCTTGTTTCTTTTGAAGTCGATCAAGCGATACTGGACCTTGTGTCCGCCACCCCTGTGCCTGGATGTCTTGCGGCCATACGAGTTACGGCCACCGCTACGCGACATCGGCTCCAGCAGCGACTTCTCAGGCTTAGTACTTGTAATTTCAGAGAAGTCCGAGACAGACTGGAATCTACGTCCAGCGCTGGTCGGCTTCCTCTTGCGAATTGCCATCTGAGGCGCCCCTTACTTCTCGAACATGTCGATCTTCTGACCAGCGGCCAGGCGGACCATTGCGTGCTTGCGATCGGGCTTTGTGCTCCAGGTACCCTTACGGTTATTCCTTTTGCGCTTTCCCTTACGGACCAAGGTGTTCACGTCTAAGACATTGACCTCGAACAGCTGCTCAACAGCCTTACGAATATCTACCTTGGTCGCCGATTCAGCGACTATAAAGGTGTAGACACCTTCGTCCATTAACTTGTAGCTCTTCTCAGAGACGATCGGCTTCTGGACAATTGAATACGGATCGAAGCCGCTCATTCTGCCTCCTCATCGTTTTGCATCGGAGCAGCTGAAACCGCTAGCCGGCTCGATGCATCGTCGACTTCCTCACCGATCATCGCGCTCCTGGTAAATACGATGTAATCACTTACTAGAACCGAATAGGCATTTAGGTGCCATGGGAATGCGAGGGAAACCTCAGGTACATTCCTAAATGACAAGATCAAGTTCTCGTCCTCCGGCTCCACCACGAGTAGAACGTGCCCGTCGAAACCGCAGTTCATCAAGAGTTCCATGGCGGACTTGGTAGAGGGCTTCTCCCACTTGGGATCTTCGATAACTACGATCCTGTTTGCCTCCGCTCTATCGGACAGAGCGCAGAACAGAGCCTGCTGGATCATCTTACGAGGGGTCTTCTGTTGGTAGCTGCGGGGCTTGGGACCGAGAGCGACTCCACCACCGGAATAGTGAGGGGCCCGAGTTGATCCCTGCCTTGCACGCCCAGTGCCCTTCTGACGAAAGGGCTTTGCACCGCCACCCGACACCTCAGCACGAGTCTTGGTCGACTGCGTGCCCGAACGGGCGGCAGCCAATTGAGCCACAACCACTTGGTGCATCAAGTGAATATTCAGCGGACGGCCAAACAGCTCTGGATTGAGCTCTACATGCTCCAGTACCTTCCCAGAAAAGTCCTTGACCTCGGCCCGGGCCGATCGAAGCTCGACCTCTTTTTTAAAGGTGATCTGCGCCATATCTACTTCGCACCCTTCGCTGCATTACGGATAACGACAGTGCCACCCTTGGGGCCAGGGATAGAACCCTTGATTAGCACCAGCTGGCGCTCGGGGTCCGCCTGAATCACCTCTAGGTTTTGGGTGGTCACCTTTACGTTTCCGTATTGGCCCGCCATCTTGGTTCCCTTAAAAACTCTTGAGGGTGTAGCGCAAGCGCCAATCGAGCCCGGGGCTCTATGGTGCTTGTGGTTACCATGAGAAGCGCCTTGTCCCTTGAAATTATGCCTCTTCATCCCACCTGAGAACCCATGTCCCCTGCTGATCGCTGTGACATCAACAATCTCGCCCGCGCAGAAGGTGCTCGCATCGATTTCCGAACCGGGCACAAACCCTTCGGCTGAATCAATTCTCAGTTCCAAAATAGCCTTCCCTGGCTCTACACCCGCCTTTTGGAACTGGCCCAAGTCCGGCTTATTAAGACTTGCCTTACGCTTAAAACCGTAAGTCACCTGCAGTGCAGAATAACCATCTAGGTCGTCCGTCTTGGTTCGGAGCACCCTGACGGGTGACACCTTAACCACAGTCACCGCAACGACTCGATTCTGGTCGTCCCATAACTGGGTCATACCGACCTTTTCGCCCACGATCGCTTTTGAAGCCATCTTCGAAACTTCCTTGCTACATTGTGCG
>JAKAPB010000034.1 GCA_021823045.1 Actinomycetes bacterium
ATCGCCCATATTGATCCATTGGGATCAATCATTCTTCCAGCAATCCTGATCCTCAGCGGTGTATCTCCCATAGGTTACGCCAAGCCGGTACCAGTCAACGTGTCCGCACTAAGGAGGCCGAGAAATCAGGCGGTTTGGGTTTCGCTGGCTGGCCCAGCGACCAACTTGGCTATTGCGTCAATTGTGGGGTTCATTCTCCGGGAACGACTTCTCAACGAACTAAATGCCGCAAGGTTTTTGGGGGTGGCTGCAAACGCAACACTTGGAGGTGGGGCCCTCGACCAGTATCTCTTCTACCTGGGGATAATCAACGTAATGCTCGCAATATTCAACCTGATACCGATACCGCCATTGGATGGCTCAGCGGTAGTAGAGCGATTTATTCCCAGCAGACACCTTGCTAGCTATTACGGTCTGCGGCGCTACTTTCTGCCCATTGTTATAGTAATATTCATATTCCTGCCAGCGCTTATGCAGAAACTCTTTACTCCATTTGTGAACGTCTGGTTTAGGGTGTTCATACCGAGCTAATTTTTCGGGGTATTTAGAGCTAGCCACTCTGACGTTGAAAATAACCCTAGAGGGCTAGAGTAAGCCTGGCGATTGTTCAAGGTCATCAAGGTTGTCGAAGGTCAGGATCGAAACGAGCTCTCCTTCGGATATCGGGTGTGAGTATAAGAATCCTTGGGCGTAAGGGCAACCCAATTGGACAAGAGAGTCCTGTTGGTCGGCCGTTTCCACGCCTTCGGCCACAATCGATAGCCCCAAAGCATTGGCCATCGCTATTATTGCCCGAACTACTGCGTAATCATTTCCTTGCTCGTCAACGGCGGATACGAACTCCCTGTCTATCTTTAGTGTGTCAAATGGTAGGTGCCTGAGGGTTCGAACCGAGGAATAGCCTGTCCCGAAGTCATCGATTGAGATTAATGTGCCGGCCTCTTTGAGCAGTGCAATGGTCCGACCGATAGTCTCTATGTCGTCCATTGCTACGCTCTCAGTTACCTCCAAGGTGAGCTGGCCGGGTGATATTTCGTACCTAGTTAGCTCAGTCGTAACGATCAGTGCGAAATTTGGGTCTACAAGCTGAAGTTGCGAAACGTTAATCGCAATTTTAAGTGAAATACCATGGTCATTGAGTGTTTTTATGAGGGAACAGGCACTCTTTAGTACTAATTCACCAATACGCGATATTAGTCCAGTACTCTCGGCGAGTTGTATGAACTCTAAGGGAGGGACGATACCGTGGTTCGGTCGCATCCAGCGAACCAATGCCTCTGCTGCGACTATTTTCTTATCGTCGAGTCGCACTATAGGTTGAAACAGCGTAAAGAGTTCTCCGCGATCTATTGCGAGGTGGAGCTCTCGATATTTACTTACGTGATCATCCGCGATTTG
The DNA here is from genome assembly GCA_021823045.1 of Actinomycetes bacterium. The sequence goes on from JAKAPB010000034.1 coordinate 1,399, forward strand.
GGCGCTCAATGTAGCTTCGACAATTTCATAACGAGCCCGCCCACGCGATTTTGCTTGGTAAACGGCCTGGTCAGCTAGGGAGATCATCTGTGATGCATTCGTGTTTCCAAAACACACGCCGATACTTATACTCACATATACGTCATTGTTCTCAATTGGAAACGGTTCGTCGAAGGCGCTAATAAGGCGACTTGCGATCTCCTCTGCTTGTTTTTGGTCGGCCAGATTTTCCATCAGGATCAAGAATTCATCTCCGCCAAAGCGAGAGACCGCTCTCGCTCCTACGGCCGAATTAGTGAGGCGATTTGCAACTTGTGCCAACAACCCGTCTGCCACAAAGTGACCCAGGCTGGCGTTAATTTCGTGAAAACGGTCGACGTCCACGAAGAATACCGAAGCATATCTACGGTTAGTGATTGACCTTGCAATCGAGTCGTCGAGTTTGTTCTCAAACTGACTGCGTCCGGATAGTCCGGTGAGGGGATCGTGCAACCGGAGTCGATCACTTTCGAGCTTTGCTGCGTGGATCTCCCGTAGGTCCCGCCTGATCGTTGCCAAGGCTATAGGTTGGTCATGGAGTGGGTCAGTTAGTACTAGAGACGTCACTTGGACCGGGAAGACTTTGTTGTTGGCCCAGTTTTTTAGCCAACCAATTCCTTTCCAATCCTGGCCGGCGAAAATGTGGTCTAACTCTTCGGAATAAGCAAGTGAACCGTGTGCCGTTACGAAGTCGGAGAAAAGGGTTTCTTTTATATCTAGGTCGCCAGGCAGGGAGACCATCTCTTTGCCGGCTTCATTTACAAAGACCATCTTTCCATTTGGAGTTGCAATCGCGACGAAGTCATCTGAACTATTGATGAGGGATTCGAAATGGTTGCGCCACTGTTCGGTAGAAAATGTCATTCGGATTTCCTGTGTCCACATACTGGTGATAGGTCGTGAACCGGTCCGATGACGAAGTTTGGGTGAGCGCACCAATGGGCTTTGGCGACCTTCACATTAGGCGTGTGGGATCCAGAGAAAATAGAAGGGTTTCGCTTGTAGCGGCCGCATAGATCGCATGAGGTCGCGGCTGCCGTCTGCATCAGGTCAGGTGTGCGACCAGATGTCAAGTTCCTGGTGAGTTTTCTTGAATAGATACTACTCAGCATCCTGCCATCGAATCTCAGACACCCCTTTGGGTTTATTCCACTGGTGAGGAAATCACCCCAGATGAAATTTAGCAGAAAATTCCACGGCTTTAATACTATCCATGTAATTTCATTGAAAGAATTACTGGATAAATTCGTTAGGCAGCAACAAAGGGCATGAACCAGGTAGCCTTTGCAAAGTTTTATTCAGGAAACTGAGAGGGGCTCTTTTGATCCTCGACGCCGAATTCGGCGATCACGAACTCCGTCAGAGCCTCAGCGATAGGTAACACACCTGGCGACCTGCGGGTTCTCCGGTCGATTAGCCTCGCCGCTAGGAGTAATGCGACTACAAGGGCAAACTGGGCTAGACGATGGACTATCTTTCGGCCAGTGTTTCGTCTCAGCTGGCCATAGTTCTAAACCCAGGAGTTCGTCCTCCTAACTGGCCAGCGAAGCCCCATAGGATGGTTCGTTTTTTTCTGAGTCGATCCTCTCTTGCGTCTCTTTGCGATCACCGAGTCGTCATTTTTTTCTCCTTGAGGCGTTCCCGTGTGGCGTCTGATTCATAGTTACGGTCGAGCCAGTCGGTTTCGATCACAGCGAGAAATCCTCAGTCCGCTGCGGTCATCCAAGGTGGGTGCTAGATGAACGGAATCGTTGCGATTAGCGGCGTCCATGGCCAAACCAGCCGGTCTGCCAGCACGGTCGACAACTAACCTGATAGCTAGGGCCTCCTTTTTATTCCGAAATCTTGGCTCAACCCGAGGTGTGTCGTTTCCTTTGGAAGTTTGTTCAAAAGAATTTCTTCGAGGAGCCTAGGTGGTTGATGGGACGTTGTGATTCCGTGCAGGCCCGTCGATTTGTCTCATCCATGAAGCGGAAGTCTATTGTTTCTGCTGGTTACGGCGCTAGAAATCCAATTGCGTTCTTTGCATCGTAAAGCGTAGATGAAGCTACTTCCCTGGCCTTGGCAGCGCCAATTTGTAGCAGGCGAAGGAGTTCATTTGGATCTTCCGAAATTTCCTTGATCCTCAAGTTGATAGCGGTTAGGTGTTCGATGACTAACTCAGCTAGTTCGGTTTTCAGGCCGCCATAGTTGGTGAAGCTGTCCGCTACTTCCTGGGGATGTATTGAGGTGAAGGCTGAGTATATCTCCAGCAGGTTTGTCACTCCGGCCTTGTCGGGGTTGTCGGGCTCGTAAACGAGCCTATTTTCGGTATCAGTTACCGCCCGTTTTATCTTCTTGGCGATACTTGTTGAATCTTCGCTGAGGTAGATGAGCCCCGAGTCGGTGGAGGACGATTTTGACATCTTTTTTGAAGGATTCTGGAGGTCCATCACTCGAGCCCCGACCTTTGGAATCATTGGTTCGGGAATAGTAAAAACTTGACCATATGCATTGTTGAATCTCGTGGCGGCATTACGGGCTAGCTCGATATGTTGTCTTTGGTCGTCACCCACTGGAACCTTATCGGCGCGATAAAGGAGAATATCTGCCGCCATAAGAGCGGGGTAGGTGAACAAACTCGCCCTGACCTTCTCCTCCCCCTTCCCCTTATCTTTGAACTGGGTCATCCGCGAAAGCTCACCAAAGGTAACCGTCGACTCCATTATCCATCCGAGCTGGGCATGCTCCGGCACGTGACTCTGAACGAATAGACACGACACCTCAGGGTCTATGCCGATCGCAAAGAGCACGGTTGCCAATTCCTTGGTGGTGTCTCTGAGTGTACGAGGATCGTGTTCTGCTGTAATGGCGTGTAGGTCGACTATCGAATAATAACAGTCAGCCTCATGCTGCTCAGAAACCCAGTTTCGAAGAGCACCTAGGTAGTTTCCGAGGTGGACCGATCCAGACGGTTGAATTCCTGAGAGTATTCTTGGCACGAAACGTAAACTAGCAGTCAAATTCGCGTCATCGTCCTTTTTTTAGATGGTGTATGAGAACAATCACCTCAGCTAGCTTCAAACCCGTCCTCTGCTCCTGGCTCCCCATGGCTTTGTGAAGTCATTTTTAATCTGCTCGTCTTCGGTCTGGGTCTTTCCGTAAGGGATCAACGAATCGTTCGCTGGGAGCTTTGGCGAGTCGCCCCTTCTAGCTAGTTCATCTCTTAGGTAGCGAAGGACTCTCAGGCCGAGCTCCTTGTCGATTTCTTCGTTTTTACAGGATGCATCCAAGACGCAAAAGGGACACCCGGCCGAACACTCGCAGGAGTCAATCAGTTGTATTGCGTTGTCACAGAGCCTTAGGAGGCTGTTGAAGGCGAGTTTTGAGACGCCGGAGCCTCCCTCGGTGAGGTCGTAGAGGGCAATAATCGGCGACCCCTGGTTCTTGAGGCTCATCGACTGAAAGTCACGGCGATCCGAAATATAAAGCAGGGGTAAGACTTTTGAAATAGCATGCTCAGCACTGTGGGCACCCAGATAGGGATCAGTACCCTCGGCGTTGATGGCTAGTTCCAGGTTTTCATTGAAACCGATAGCCAACGTCTCGGTGGAGTAGCTGCGGGAGGGAAAGTCGACGACATAGCGCCGCGGTTCGGTGCCTTTGAAAGAATACTCCTTGAATCCTACGACAGCCTCGATTACATTAGCCCGTCCCCAACCTATTTCGATGCCAGATGAAGTGAAAAAGGATGAGGAAGGTTGATCGAAAATGACGCTTTTGATAGCTGCCGATACGGTGAAGTTTGAACTTTTTTCTAGAACGGCGTGTATTTTTAGATCCTTGTGGTTCACTGACTTTATCCGATATGCGACCCCTTGATGGTGGTAGATCGCACCCACGTGAGCCTCTCTCATCGCTCGCTGTGCTGGTAGTGATTCGAGGAGCTTGATCTTGGAATCCTTCTCTACTTCAAGGCGGTAGCTCGCTTCCGCGCCACCCGACAGAGAAACGCCAAACTGTGGCTTGCCTTTTCGGGTGTATATCAACCTCCCTTCATCGTCTTTTAATAGCTCAGCTCTTGTGAGGAGGTCCTTGGTTACATCGTTGAACTCCTCTCCAAAGTAGACCTGGTCGCTAGTACACAGCGGCAATTCTGAAGCTGCACAGACCAGGTGTTGGCTCAGAATTGGACGGTTTGCTGGATTGACGATGGCCTCTTCGGGCGATTGGTCGAGGAGCCTTTCGGGGTGGTTGAGGATGAACCTACCAATAGGATCTGCGCCGGTCATCAAGACAACGGTTGATGTCTGTCCGGAGCGACCTGCCCTGCCCGCCCTCTGCCAAAATGATGCAATCGATGTGGGCATGCCGTTAAGGATCACCGTGTCTACACCGCCGATATCTACCCCCAGCTCCAATGCTGAGGTCGAGGAGACGCCTCTGAGGCGCCCTTCCTTTAGATCGAGTTCGATTGATCGCCGATCATACGGAGTGAAACCGGCCCGATACGCCGCTACCCGGTGAACCCTGTCCGATGCCGACTTAGCGATCATCTCTGCCTGGTGTCGAGTATCGGAAAATACGATCAATTGGCGGTCATACCTAACCAAATGGCGACTTAGCGCAGCGGCCTGCGAGGTTGGGGAGTGGTCCAGATCACATTGGGTGTCCCAGAAGACAATCCATCTCTTGGGTCGGCCACCGCCGTCGTTGGCGACGAGGTCAAAGTCAACGCCGGTGAGCGCTTCGGCATGCTCCTTTGGGTTTGCAATGGTCGCCGAAGCGACGAAAAACTGAGGGTGTGCACCATAGTGAGCCGCTAATCTCCTTAATCTCCTCACCACCATCGCCATGTGTGACCCAACGTCGCCGCTGTAGTAGTGAGCTTCGTCTATTACCACCACTTTGAGGTTTCGCAGTATGCGGCTCCAGCCGTCTTTCCAGCCCAAGTAGATATGTAAACCGTGTGGATTGGTCACTATAACTCGGGAGTTTTCTTTGATCTTTTTTCGTTCAGAAGCGGGGGTGTCACCGTCATAAGACGCGGGGTGGCTATTTAGGGAGAATTTTTCGTCGAACTCTTTCAACTTGTTTAGCTGGTCATTGGCTAAGGCTTTTGCGGGATAAAGGTAGATTGCGCTCGAACTCGGATTCGATAGCAAAACCTCGAGAATTGGTAGGTTGAAAGCAAGACTCTTGCCCGAGGCGGTCTGGGTGGCGAGGGCAACGTTTTTGTGATCTCGAAACAGGTTTAGCGATTCAGCCTGATGGCTGTAGAGTTGGATGCTTTCATCATCGAGGTACTGTTGGATTTTCCCTGGAAGCCTCTCGGCCGGGTGCTGAAACTTGGGACTTTGGCTTTCAAGTAACACCTCCTTGCGCACTTGCGCTTTATAGTTGATCATTTCGGCCAATTCCCAAAGTGCTTGGGAACTCGGGCCTTTACTACTTTCCTCGCTGCTGCTCATGTCGTCACCATGGGCGTTGTCTACTCCAAAACCACGGGAGGGGACTTTGGGAATTAACTCTGGCGTCGCTCCAGGGTCATCGCCAATTGCAACGGGGTCTATTTTTTGAGACTTTTCTTTTAGTCGTCGTACTCGATCTAGAAGATCCTTTGCGGCGTGGTTAGCCTCTGTCATCTATCTCCTTTGCCGGGACTGTAGGAGTCTATCCTTGGCTCAAATAAGCAGGTACCCTGGAGCGTGGATATCCAATCGACATCGCCCGACAGTGATACTTTTGAGCGTAGGAAACGACGCCCTACCTCGCTTATTTTTAATCGAGTTCTTGGAGCGGACATTTGGGGGCATTAGGGGGCATTGTCTTGGTGTACTCGTATGGAGTTGCCCGTCACCTGACGACCAGGTAATTTTTTCGAGCCAACTCCAATTCACCCGGCAATTGCTTGGAATGTATTTTTGGCAACTACTGTACCTAATGATCTCAAGACTTATATCCTGTTGGAGTCGTCGATGAGTTCGTCGGTTCTACCAGGGGGTGATCTTGAAGTCGATAGGGATAATCTTCGCAATGGATGAAGAGCTCTTCCGACTCCTTGAGATGATCGAGCCGTACAAGGTAGTTGACGGAGTGCTGGGGAGGTTTTACACCCGCCTGGTGGAATATGGCGGCCTTGAGTTCCAGCTGGTTCTAACCAAGTCGGGGATGGGTAAAGTCCGAGCGGCTGCCCATGCCACCGAAATGCTAATTAAGTTTGCCCCTTCAGCGGTCATGAGTTTTGGGCTTTCGGGGGCGGTTAGTGAACTCGTTGGAATTGGAGACCTTGTGGTGGTCAACTCGGTACTCCAGCATGACTTTGACCTTGGTTCACTAGCGGATTTAAGCCATCAACAACCAAAGGAGTCTCAGCTTGCGCAGAGGATGGGCGATTTGCTCGCTGGGTACTCCGACGAGCTCGACGAGATTTGGTCCTCAAGGGTTAGCGACACTTTTGGTCGGATCCCGCGGATTCACATCGGTACGGTCATCACCGGCGATAGGCTGATTACCTCAAATGCGGAAAGGGCGATCCTGAAGGATCGATTCCCGGGAGCGCTCTGCGTTGATATGGAGATCTACAGCGTCGCACAGGTTGCCAAGCTCGCAAATACTCCCTGGGCGGGTATCAAGATTATCTCAGATGAGGCAAATGACTCATTTAATCCTAGAGAAGTTATGAGTTTCTGCAACGAACACGGCAGCTCGGTTTTGGCACAGATAGCCATGTGGAGTTTTGAGATCTTCACCGGTACCAACGGTGAGTGGACGGGGAATTTATAATTTAGCTCATAGGTCTAGCGGCAATTAGTGTGCACCATAAACCTGTCCAATCAACTGTTCGAAGCGATATGAAGGTCAAAACAGACCGTAGGCGGTTAAGTTGAAAGTAAGTGTTGACGAAGCCGGATTCACGGGACCAATCGGTTTGCTACTCGAATTAGTGTCAGCTCAGCGCATCGATCTCTGGCAGGTCTCAATTTCAAAACTTGTCGATGATTACCTAAGTCGGATAGAAGAGATCATCGCCTTTGATCTCGAAGGTGCTTCGGAGTTCTTGAGTGTGGCGGCAACCCTAGTAGCAATGAAATCCAGACGCCTGCTTCCACCCAAGGAAGTCGAGGACGAGGCGGACGAGGAATTTACCAGAGAACGTGAGCTTTTGCTAATCAAAATGCTCGAGCTAAAGATCTACAAGGACGCATCCGGCTCCATCTTGGACCAACTTGTGCTCGCATCGAAGGGCGTTCCGAGAAGGGGTAGCTTTCCAAAAGAGCTATTACTCAATCTGTCTGACCCGCTGTCGGAGGTGACGACTAGCGATCTTTTTGAAAAAATGAAGGCGATAATGCTCGCCCAGCCTCGAAGTATCGTAGATGACTCCCATCTTTTTCAAAGACGGATCGATTCAGAGTTGCTACGGAAGAGGACCATTTCGGAACTCGAACAGAAAAAGCGGATGGGCTTTTCAGAGCTTGTCGATTGGAGCGATTCGCGCCTCGAAGTCGTCGCTACGTTTCTGTTACTTTTGGAGGGTTATCGGTTAGGAATTATTGAGCTTAATCAACCGGAGCTGCTGGGTGACCTTTGGGTCGTTTGGCTCGGGTGGATTTCCGACCGGGCAAAACAGGAGATGAACTCACTCCTTGATGCGTTGAGCTGATGAACTGCGATCTAACCTGACAGTGAGATGTATGGAGCAGAACCTAGCAAGTGATGAGATAGTTGATTTGGACGATGCATCGCAGGAGGTAGCCGCTGTATCAGCTATTAAATCGGAGGCAGTTGCCCTTGAGAGCGACAGAGGGCCGGCGACGGCAATTCAGAGGGCGATAGAAGCGATACTGCTTGTATCGTCAGACCCGGTGTCTTCGAAATCGATTGCATTGGTACTGGCGGTGTCCGAAACTGACGTTATCGCAGAGATGGGCAAAATTGCGCGCTTTTACCTAAGTACTGGACGCGGATTTGAGCTTGCAAAAATAGCCGGAGGGTATCAGCTTCGCACCTCTGGTGAATTGGCGCCGATATTAGAGCGGTACTTGAATGAGCAGCTTGCTCCTCGGCTATCGGGAGCTGCACTTGAGGTGCTAGCGATAGTCGCTTATAAGCAGCCGGTTTCAAGAGCACAGGTATCGGCAATTCGTGGCGTAAATTCTGATGGCGTGATGAAAATGCTCCAAGCCCGAGGGTATTTGAGAATTATTGGAAGGGATCGAGGCCCTGGCCAGGCGATACTCTATGGAACAACTCAACTATTTCTTGAAAGGCTCGGCGTCGACTCGTTATCCGATCTCCCGCCACTTTCAGATTTTGTCCCATCGGCAGAAGTTCTCGAAGCAATAGAGGCGAGCCTGAAAGAAGATGGCTGATATCGAGTATCCCGAGGTCGACTCGAATAGGGAGAGGGTCCAGAAGGTGCTTGCGCGTCTCGGATACGGGTCGCGCCGCAGCTGCGAGGAGATGCTACTGGCCGGCCGAGTAGAAGTGAACGGTTCCCTTGCGGTTTTAGGGGATCGGATGGACCCGGAAACCGATACCTTGTCAATCGACGGGATCCAGGTCTCTACACAAACGGGCCTGGTCTATTACCTCCTCAATAAACCGAGTGGTGTCGTGGTAACCTCCAACGATCCGCAAGGACGAAAGTCGGTATTGGAGTTTGTTCCAAAAGAACCCCGAGTCTTTTCCGTTGGACGTCTCGATC
>JAKAPB010000035.1 GCA_021823045.1 Actinomycetes bacterium
ACCCGGTAACACAAGTCGGTCAGCGATCAGTTGCGCCAAATGAACCGCTCGCTTTGGCGATAGATCGGCCACTTGAGTTCGGCATGAAAAACCGTCGGCCAGAACAACTGTGTTTTGATCTGCGAGCTCTAAGGCGGGTAATAAGGTGCGTTTGGCAACTTTGACAGAAAGATCGTAATGGCCTCGTTCCATTCCAAAGTTCCCAGCTAGACCGCAGCATCCCGCCAGAACTTGGACTTCCGCCCCAGTTGCTTGCAGCAAAGAACGGTCCTCCTCGAATCCGAAAACTGAATATTGATGACAATGAGGCTGCACTACGACCTTGGTTCCGCTCAGATCTGGCAGAATCCACGGACTCTCCTCTCGTCTTCTAGCCCGATTGATAATTTCTGCAAATGTATGGACTGCCCCGGAAACCTTGACTGCACCTTCTCCAGCGACCAGGTCTATCAGATCGCCCCGTAAAACTGCAGCGCAAGAAGGCTCGAGCACTACTATCGGCGTTCCTTGTCGAGCCGCGGGTGCTAGGACATTGACTAGGTGCCGAAGTTTATTGCGCGCAACGTCGAGCTGGCCGGTTGATATCCAAGTAATAGCGCAGCATAGATCCGATGGCGCAAGCTTAACCGAAAAACCGGCCGCAGTTAGGACCTGGACAGCCGCTTCGGCCACCTCCGGTGAAAAGTGGTTAGTGAAGCTGTCGACGAACAGAATGATCTCGCTTCGAGAATTAACTGCTATAGACGGTAGTGTCGATGACGAGTACTTTTTGGTAAAGGTCTTGGTGGTAAAACGCGGCAATGTCCGCCTGCTATCCACTCCAGCCAAATAGCAGATGGCCCTGCTCATGGTTCGGTTCGAAAGAGTGAGATTTACTAACGATGGTGCGATTGCAGCCAGCTTTGCCCAAAGGGGCAGCCATCCTAGCGAATAGTGGCTTGTCGGCCTGATCCTTCGTCGATATGCCTGGTGGAGTACCTCAGCCTTATACCTCGCCATATCCACCCCAGCGGGACAATCCGTTGCACACGCCTTGCAGGATAGACAGAGATCCAATACTTCGTGAACCTCTGGGGATCGCCATCCACCCTTTACAAGCGAGCCATTCATCATCTCCTGTAAAACCCGTGCCCTAGCTCGCGTTGACTCTTTTTCATCTGAAGTGGCGAGGAAGGAAGGACACATAGATCCCCCCGAAGCCAAATTGTCCGCTCGACACTTCCCGACTCCGACACACCTATGTACCGCCGAACCAAAATCGCCGTCGTCCTCCGCCAGAATGAAGCCTGGGTTTCGAGTGAGTATTTTTATGGACGGCAACCTGAGATTCGAATCGACGGGTACGGAATTTACGACGATACCTGGATTCAAGAGTCCCTTAGGATCGAATACTCCTTTGAACTCCTCGAAGGCCGAAATAGCATCCCTGCTATACATAATGGGAAGTAGTTCGCTCCGAGCCCTACCATCGCCGTGTTCGCCAGAAAGAGAACCCCCAAAATTAGCTACAAGCTTTGCTGCGTCAACCAGGAACGGCTTAATTGTGTAATTGCGATGATCCAACGGAAAATCAAGTCGAACGTGGACGCATCCGTCTCCGAAATGTCCATACATCAGCCCATCAAGTTGATATTCCCGAAGTAAATTCTGGAACTCTCTCAGATAGCTACCAAGCCGGGACGGAGGCACCGCGGCATCCTCCCAGCCAGGCCAAGCCTGGCGCCCCTGAACCGTGCGGCCGGCGAGTCCGGCACCATCCTCCCTAATCCTCCATAGCGCCTTAGATCGAGGGCCCGCTGGCACTACAGTCGCGTCGAGCGCCCCCGCAATTGCAACAATAGCTTCGCCAGCCGCCAAGGCTTCGCTATCGCTTTTGCCGGCAGTCTCGATAAATAACCAACCTTCGCCCTTCGGTAGATCTTCGATCTTTGAGGCGGGATTGTGCCGCCTGACCACATCCACCAGGCGCGAATCGATCCCCTCTATCGCCTGAGGATGCAACTCCAATATGGCAGTTACCGCGTCGGCAGCACTGGCCATGTCCGGATAGCCAAGCACCGTAAGCGCCGTGGCTACGGGAATAGGCACCAGCGCCAGAGTTGCGCCAAGGACTACCACACAGGTTCCCTCGGTCCCCACCAGCGCCTTGGCAAGATCCTCCCCATTTTCCTTCAACAAGTGTTCAAGCGAGTAGCCCGACACTTGCCGACCAAAACGTCCCAATTCAGTGGAGATTGTATTGCTATGCCGTTTGACAAGCTCTGAGAGACCCCCAACCTGTCCGAGACTCCTCTCCGCTAAAAAGCGGCGCCCAGTACCATCGATCACATCGAGCGAAATGACGTTTTCAGCGGTACGTCCAAATGCAACGGAGTGCGATCCACATGCATTATTGCCGATCATCCCACCCAGGGTGCATCGCGAATGGGTTGATGGGTCTGGACCAAAACGTACCTTTGACGACGCAACGGTCTTTTGCAAATGATCCAACACCACTCCGGGCTCTACCGTCGCGGTCATCTCCGAGAGGTTGACATCAATAACTCTATTTAAATACCTACTCGTGTCGAGTACTATCCCTGGACCCACCGCATTTCCAGCTACCGAAGTCCCTCCGCCGCGAACCGTCAATGCGGTCTCCGTAATCGCCGAGACCTGCTGCACGGCAATTACCTCTTCGACCGAACGAGGAAAAACAACCGCCAGCGGGACAACCCGATAGTTTGACGCGTCACTACTGTATTGGGCCCTCCTAGAAGCGCCGATCTCGACTTCCGACACACCATAGGAGTGCAACATTGCCTGCAGATCTCGCACTTTATCGTGATCGGAAGTCGATACTGAAGAATGAGACGCGCCAGGCCGCAAAATCCGACCCTGAATCCGCTCCAGATTCAATCTGGCGCTTTCTGGCCAGGCCCGCTCTTCACCGACGGTACCGTTTCTGACCCGCCGTGGACGTGCCCGTGTCCGTGGTCGTGTCCGTGTCCGTGTCCGTGTCCGTGTTCGTGTCCAATGGAATGGTCATGCGCACTCCCTGCAATTACCGGATCACCGGCTCGCAAGGGTGCGGACTCATACCTTCCCTCATGAGCGAGTATCGGCCTCCGATCTCCGGCCAGCTCGGGGTATCGCTCCTCGATCTTCACGCGCTCGTCGACGAGCTTTCTCAGCGAATTCACATACTCCCGGTTGCCATCGTAAGTGCCTTTCCAAGTCTGAGGCATCGCTTCAGGACTTGGCGGAAGCACTGCGCGCTTGCCAATTGAGAAACTCGATGGAAGCTTGTTCATCTCCGAACCACAACTCGGACAGGAGGGAATCGCCATCGAAATCGCCTGGATAACCTCGATTCGGTGACCGAGACTACACTCCAACTCGTAAATTGGCATCTTTACCTACCAAAGCTCGATTGAGCGCTCAAAAATTTGGGCGATATCCGACTCGTTTACCGACAGCGGGGCGGTGGCCAACAGACGCTGCTGCTTCATGGTTCCGTCAACAAGGTCCGAAATATCGGCCTTATCGTATCCGACCCCGCCAATTCCATTAGGAATCCCGATATCCTTCATCAACTGGATGAGAGCAGCGGGTAGGGCTTCCGAAGGATCATCGGGACGAGACGCTCCGGGCGCAAGTACACCGGCAATCTGCAGATGCCTCTCTGGCTGAGCCGAGAAAGTAAAGCGAAAGGCCTCAGGAGCGGTCAGTGAAACGGACATTCCATGAGGAACCATCGGCTCATGCTTCGGATATCCTTTCGGATAGAAATCCCTAACCCTACCAGCGATCGGATATGCATTTGCGTGCGGTATGTGCACTCCAGCATTCCCAAATCCCATTCCGGCGAAGGTTGCGGCCATAGACATGTCCATCCTGGCCTCGACGTCCTCCCCATGCAACACAGCCCGACGAAACGACCTCGCCAAAAGCTCGAGGGCCTTCATCGACCACATATCGGCGACTGGGTTAGATCCGCAGTAAGGGACTCGCTGCTCTGCGGTCTTGTGCTCGTAGGTGTAGTAAGGCTTTGCGGTATAGCTCTCTAAAGCGTGGCACAGTATGTCCATGCCGGTAGCTGCGGTAACCTCCGGCGGCTGACTAATGGTCAGCAATGGATCAACGATAGCCATCATTGGACGTAGTCTGGCATGACTGATCCCAGTCTTGACCTTGAGGGCAAGGACGTCCAAAACGCAAATCGTAGTGCTTTCGGACCCGGTTCCTGTGGTCGTCGGTACGGCAATTAACGGCTTTAGCGGCTGACTAGGTGCCTTTCCTCCCCCAACCGGAGCGTTGATATAGTCCATCAATTCACCCGGGTTGGTGATCATTAAGTTGATAGCCTTGGCCGTGTCAATGCTCGACCCACCACCTACCGCCACCAACCCATCCCATGGTCCAGTTCTGCGGGCATAGTCGACCGCCTCCTGGAGGCTTAGGTCAGTTGGTTCAACATGGACGCCGTCAAAAACATGCGCTTCAATACCGAACCGCCCCATTTGATCTGCTACACGTTGAGGCGAGCCAGTTGCGGAAATTCCAACATCAGTTACAACGAGCACCCGCTTGACCCCATACTGGGCTAAATCGAAACCAATTTCGTCCGAAGAACCTGGTCCAAACTTCAGCAACGGCGCACCATAGGTAAACACCGTCTCTGGATTATTAGCCATCACAAAACCCCTTATCCCTAGAAAAGTTATTACTCGTAGAAACCGGCCGGAGCAAGCTTCATGGACCTAAGTTGAGCGGCGTCATGGCCAAATATCATCTCTGCGTTCGAGGTCTCGGCAATCCGACGAAGCTTCTCGACCGAGGCGTACCATGCACCAAGGTCATTTACAATCGCAGCCGGTGAAGCCGGTGGGCCGTAGGAATCACCAAGGTATATCGCGTCAGAAGTGAAGATCATCGTACCGCTCTGAGCTAGATCGACCCGCATCGACATTGTTCCAGGGGTGTGCCCCGGAGCTTCAATAAGTGTTACACCGGGAAGGATCTCGGTATCGCCAGAAACCGTCTCGAACTCCAAGCCCTCATAATCTGCTTTCAGGTGAGCTCCATTGAAAGGGCCATCGTAGCCAAATGCGAACTCTTTTTCCTTGTCGTTGCAGATCAACCTGGCGTTTGATCCCTTAAACATCTGCATATTGCCTGCATGATCAAAGTGCAGATGCGAGGCGACGACGAAGTCAATGTCGTCCACGCCCAATCCGATCTGGCCTAACCTGGAATCGAAATACTCACTCTCTGAAACCTGGTCGTAAGGAAAAAATTCTTGGAGGCCGGTTGGCTCCCATCTAGTCTCCCAATCCCTAGGGCAACTCGTGTCCCAAAGGAGACGACCCTCGGGAGTTTCGATTACAACAGCGTGACTGGTACAGGAGTACCACTCGACAGGGCGATCCTTCTCACCCCTTGGTCGGATCGTCCTGCCTGCCTTCAAAAGCAGCCAGGTAAGGTCGCAACTCATCGCTCCACAATCCAAAACGTGCAATTTGATCGGCGCCATCGCCAGTTACCCCCGTATTCCGATCTCCACGCTGAAGATCCTTGCTCGAAAACTCTAACAGAGTAACATGCTACTTGACGACCTCTACGCTAATTTTTATCACCGATATTAATTAAACGCCGAGGAGGAGTTTTGCAAAGTTCAAGAGGCGGCGCCACACTCACCGAGCAAGTTGTGGCGACAATCCGTGAAGCAATCTTGAATGGCAAACTTGAGCCAGGCACACTATATTCCGTCTACAAAATGGCCGATGAAATCGGGATTTCACGAACCCCCGTGCGTGAAGCCCTGCTCCGATTGGCCGATGCGGGCATGGTTCGCTTTGAGAGAAATCGCGGCTTTCGAGTGTTACGTACCTCGGTGCGCGAACTCCAAGAGGTCTTTCAACTTCGACTTCTCCTCGAAGTGCCCGCCGCCTACCGAGCAGCTCACCTATCAGACGAAAAATTGAGCGCAAAGGCGAGAGAAGAGCTCGCCGAAATGCGCAACGCGGCAATCGGCCACGACGAGAACCTCTTCATGGCACACGACAGAGCATTGCACGAGCTAGTGCTGGCTGCCTCTCAGAACAACAAGCTCGTCAGCGCCGTGAGGGATCTTCGGTTCATAACTATGACACTTGGTGCGAGTACCGTCGACAGGTCAAGGACACTCTCGAACATAGCAGACGAACACCAGCCGCTGGTCGACGCAATTGAAAGCAAGGATCCTGCTGCAGCGGCAGCGGCCATGCATCACCACATAGTTCATACGGGTCAACTCCTGCTCGAGCAGCTAATTAAAGACGGTCGGGATTCTTCTGGCCTTGATCCGCAATGGGCACGCTCTTTTACTGCGGACGTGCAATTTCGTGGTAGCTACCAGAATCGCCAACCCTTTGCCAAATGAGCAGGTTGGCCATTCGAACAAATCGTTTCAACCACGAAGCAAAACCATCAAGGCGTCCAGACCTGACTTGAAGCTCAGATTGGGATGATCTCCTAGATCTTGGGATCGAAAACGAATTGCCAAAGGCAGGTCTTGGCTATCCGAGCGAAACATCAAAGCACCATGGCCTATACCGATTGCCTTATTTTCAACAGTGACAACTCTCTCTTTTCTCTCTTTTCTCTCTTTGTGCGGCCAAGTCACCAGATCTCTTTCCTGGTCAAGATCTAGCCACAGCTAGCGGAGCGCTGGTCACCAAGCTGATAATTGACCATTTCCGATCGACACAACCCGTACTAATCGCCGAGTAGTCGAATTATGGAATCCACTCCTGCTACTCGGCGAATCAAAGGTCAACTTAACATGAAATAGCGGTTCGCCTCGACCATTAGACACACCACCACGGAGGGTGCAATACGTTACTCGCCCTCCGGCAATGAGCCGGGCATCAAAGGGGCCAGCTCATCCATCGAAGCGAACCGCCGGTAGCTACAAACTCATGGCGGGGCTTTAACCGCTTGATGCATTATCGCCCAGATCAATGCATTATGGCTCAGCCGGGGCTAGTCACCTATAGTCAATTGGCCGTCTCTAATGAGAGATTGAGCGACCGCTAAGCGGGCGATGGGCACTCTGAAACTAGAACAACTCACATAGTCAAGTCCAGCCTTTACAAAGAGGTCTATCGAAGCCGGATCTCCACCGTGCTCGCCGCAAACGCCAACCTTAAGAGCGGGGCGAGTGCTTCTTCCACGTTCTACGGCAATACGTACCAGCTCCCCGACCCCGCTCGGGTCGATTGTCTTGAACGGATTCGATGCAAGTAGCCCCTGGTCAATATAGGTCGCCATCAGCTTTCCCTCTACGTCGTCTCGAGAGAAACCGAAGGTCATCTGAGTTAGGTCATTTGTACCGAATGAGAAGAACTCGGCGGCCTCAGCCAACTCGTCTGCCCGAAGTGCCGCCCGCGGGGTCTCAATCATCGTACCGACTGCAACATCGAGGCCGACGACCCCGACCTCGTCTATGGCGTTTCTCACCCAAGATACTGCGAGTGCGAGTTCGTCTTTTGTCACCGTCAGAGGGATCATTATCTCGATGATCGGCTTCTTCTTCTCCTTCAGGCACACGGCAGCCGCCTCCATCAACGCCTTGACCTGCATCGCGTATAGCCCGGGCTTGATCACCCCAAGCCTTACCCCCCGGGTTCCCAGCATCGGGTTGGTCTCTTGCCACATCCTGGCAGCTTGGTATAGGCGAGTCTCCTCTTCGGTCAGCCCGACCGACGCCTGCTTTACGGCGAGTTCCTCTAGGTTTGGCAGGAATTCGTGGAGGGGAGGATCAAGAAGTCTGATCGTCACCGGGAGACCGTCCATGGCCCGAAGAATCTCCAGAAAGTCGCTCCTTTGGGCCACCCTAAGTTCTTGTAGTGCCGCCTCTTCCTCTTCTATTCCCTCAGCAAGGATCATTCTTCGCATAATCGGGAGGCGCTTATCGTCCAAAAACATATGCTCGGTACGACATAGTCCGATACCTTCAGCCCCAAAGGAGCGGGCAAGAGCGGCATCCGCCCCGGTATCGGCATTTGCCCTTACTCGAACCCTGTTCTTCCTGACATCGTCGGCCCAGGACAACAGCAACTGAAACTCAGGAGGAGGCGTTGCCGCAGTTAGGCGTACGGATCCGATCACCACTTCGCCGGTAGAGCCATCGATTGAGATTTCGTCCCCCTCAATAACGGTCTTGCCAAATGCTACGAAGGATCTTCCCACAATGCGAATGGCGTCTGCACCAACCACCGCCGGCTTTCCCCACCCCCTTGCCACAACTGCGGCGTGGCTAACCAATCCGCCACGGGTAGTAAGTATCCCTTCGGATGCGAGCATTCCATGTACGTCGTCTGGGGAAGTCTCCTTTCTGACCAGGATTACCTTCTCGCCACGCCTAGACGCTAACACCGCCTCTTCGGCGCTGAAATATACCTTCCCGACGGCGGCTCCGGGTGAAGCTCCGAGCCCCTTGGTCAGAACTGAGTGTCTCTTGGTGGCGAATTGAGGATGTAGAACCTGGTCTAAGTGGTCGCCACTAATTCGAAGTATGGCTTCATTTTTTGAGAGGGCGATTTCCGACTCTTTGGTCATATCGACCGCCATCTTTAGTGCCGCCACACCCGTGCGCTTGCCGACCCTCGTCTGAAGCATCCACAGCTTTCCCTGCTCGATGGTGAACTCGGTATCGCACATGTCACGATAGTGGCGCTCCAACCTTGAAAAGATCGACATTAGCTCGTCGAATAGGTCCGGAAATCGATCTTTGAGTCGACTCAGGGGCTCAGTATTGCGCACCCCAGCCACCACGTCTTCGCCTTGGGCATTGACTAAAAAGTCACCGTATGCTCCCCTTGCTCCGGTGGCGGGATCCCTAGTGAAGCCAACTCCGGTCCCAGAGTTGTCGTCTCGGTTGCCAAAGACCATCGCTTGGACGTTGACCGCTGTCCCAAGGTCGTTCGGGATGCCTTCACGCTGCCGATATGCGATTGCCCTCGAGCCGTTCCAGGAGTTGAATACGGCCATTATCGCACCTCTGAGCTGAAGCATCGGTTCCTGAGGGAACGGTTCGCCGCTTGCGCGTAGAACTAGTTCTTTGTAAGAGTCCACCAGGTATCTCAGCAGCTCGGTAGGAACCTCTGAGTCAGACTCGGCGTTTGAGAGTTGCTTGGCGGCCTCAAAGAGCCGATCAAACTCGTCGCCTGGGATCCCAAGTACGATCCTCGCATACATGTGGATGAAGCGGCGATATGAATCGTAAGCGAACCGATAGTCGTCGGTCTGTTCGGCTATCCCGACAACGCTTTGGTCGTTGAGGCCAAGGTTCAAAACCGTGTCCATCATGCCAGGCATGGAAAACTTGGCTCCAGAACGAACCGAGACTAGCAGCGGATTTGACGGATCGCCAAGCTTTTTGTCCATCTTTGACTCCAACACCGTCAAAGCCTCGCAAACCTGGGCATCAAGCTCTTTGCTCCAACCCTTTTGGAGGTATTCGCGACATGCCTCGGTAGAAATCGTAAAGCCCGGCGGAACCGGTAGTTCTAGTACCGAAGTCATCTCAGCTAAGTTGGCGCCTTTGCCTCCAAGCAGATCCTTCAACTCCTTTGGCGGCGCCAAATGGGGGAAATCAAACGAGAAAACGAGCTGCATCTACCCTCCTTGAGTCCCGGTTAGTCGACGAGGAGGACGCCTTGACGCCATCTCGTCTACCCCCGGTAACAGACCGATCACTCCCGCGGTCCCAATCGGAAACAAAGACGAACAAAAGTCGCCGCTGCCCAAGACAAAACACCGCTAGAAGCCTAGAGCCCCGCTCACATATGTCATCAGCTCATCGATTGAGATTCTGACCTGTTCAGTGGTATCCCTATTCCTGACCGTGACGGCATTGTCTGTCAGAGATACAAAGTCTATAGTCACGCAGAGCGGGGTACCCACCTCATCTTGCCTACGGTAACGCTTTCCTATGGACTGGACTTCGTCATAGTCGGTTGAATAACGTTCCGCCAGCATGCCAAAGACCCTTCCCGACAGCTCGGAAAGCTCGGGCTTCTTCGAGAGCGGCAG
>JAKAPB010000036.1 GCA_021823045.1 Actinomycetes bacterium
TCTTCTTCAAAACCAGGTGGTGAGGCCAAAGGGATTGGCCCCAAGGTAACGATTGACCTAACAAGGCTCGGAGAAGTGAACGGACCTGAGAAAGAGTTGCTTAAGAGATATCTGAGTATGATCCAGGTTCAAAGACAGGACTTCAATGGGCGAATGATAACTATCCGAGGTGAGGATCTCAAGGTAGTAGGTGCGCTTATGGATATGACCGCCGAGGAGATCGCATACAGGCTGGATGAACTTGGCCTTAGGGTGTTGGCCTAGGGAGGTGCTACCCTGCGCGTCTTGTTTGGCCAATTCGGTTGCTCGGTAGCGCTAGCTGTTGACTGAAATCCCCTAGCCTCTTTGGAGTGGGATATAGCGGCGGTACTGGAATCGGACTGTATGTGCACGTTCCCTTTTGCACCAAGAAGTGTTCATATTGTGCCTTCGACGTTAGCCATAATGGACTCCACTTGCAAGTCGAGTATTTCGAGGCCCTTAAGGCTGAGCTATTGCATTACCTAAAGGACGGTCCCTTCGAGCTTCATGGAGCCAGATTCGACACCGTTTACTTCGGAGGTGGCACGCCTAGTCTCGTGGATCCTTCATTGATAGCCGACCTTCTGGCGTCGATACCCCTCGCAGACGGCGCGGAAGTGAGCATCGAAGTGAATCCGGAGTCAGCTCGAAATGAGCTTCTTGCAAGATATGTTGATTCTGGGGTTACCAGGGTCTCTATCGGGGTCCAGAGCTTTGACGATGGGGTGCTCTGTTATTATGGGCGAACTCACGATGTGGCTGGAGCTTATAGGGCAATAGAACTCGCCGTTGAAACCGAAGGACTCGCCGTTGGTATTGACTTGGTCTACGGAGCTGCGGTCGAAGACGATAAAAGCTGGAGTAGGACCGTCTCCAAGGCCGCTTCGCTGACAAGTGGTATCTCGCACGTGAGCGCTTACGCCCTTGGCATCGAGAAACGGACAAAACTGCACTTCGAAAAGGCCAAAAGTCAGAGCGAAGATGTCTTGGCCGGGAGATACCTCATAGCGAATGAAGCCTTTGAGTCCTGCGGATTGCAGAACTATGAGATATCGAACTGGGCCGGTTTCAACGCTAAATGTCGCCATAATGTCAACTACTGGAGTTGGGGAGACTACCTAGGAATTGGTCTTGGTGCCCATTCTCATCTCGGCAGGTCAAGATGGTGGAATGATTCATCCCTTAAAGGTTATATGGCGGCAGTGGAAATGCGAGGGACTGGGTTTCTAGCCGGAGAGAAGCTGGACGACCCACAAGTTGAGGCAGAGAGATTGATGCTTGCTCTAAGGATCCAGGGTGGTTTGTCCGAGAGGGAGCTCAGAACTTGGATTTCCAGATCCCAAAGCGAAGAGTTGCTTGGGCTTTTTGAGATTATAGATGGTCGCGCTAGCCTTAAACCGCGTGGTCGGTTGCTAGCCGATGGGGTGTTTCGGGCGTTGTCTGCCTAGGGCAGAATGGGAGGTCGATGGCACTTCGCAAGCGATTGTCAAAGAACCAGGCCGAGAGGCTCGGCGTCGCCTTGGATGAGATGGAAGATGGGTCGATCGGATCGGGACTTGAAATCCTTAGGGGTATCCTGGCTGAGTTTTTTGGGGTGGAGCAGCTCAAGGGCCGACTCTTGGAGATTGGATGGCCGATTGGGCTGGTCGACTTGGTTCTAAAGAGTGGGGTTCAAGGCTACGCCGAAGATGAAATCAACGCCTTGGCTGACGTAATCTGTGCACTGATCGAGCTCCGTAATCCCTTAGAGTTTGTCCCTGGGAAGGGAGGAGCATCCCCTATTCGCAGCTGAGAAGGCGTGGATTCGCTCTGGATTCCCCATAACATCGACTTAGCGGAATATCGTAATCTAGTAAACTCATAGTAACTTGTATTCGTGCTAGAAACCCCAGTAATTGTCACCACGGTAGTTCCAGGCCAACCGCTGAGGATTCCACATGGCGTCGTATCTTCAATGCCAAATCCTGGAATTCGAACAGTCAAAGTGCTAGACCCCGCTTCGGCGAGTGACCGTGAAATTGACCACAAGGTAGTGTCCAGGGGCATTGTGCTCAAGAGCTTGCCCAAGGAGTTCTGTTCGCCAAGGGTAGCCGTGGAGCTTGAAGATGGTAGGACAGTGCTCTTTAGGTCCCGAGAGGTGAACCTACGAGGAGTGACTAATTTCCGTGACTCAGGTGGATATCGCACTAGTGCCGGGATTCTTCCCTGGGATCGGATTTTCAGGTCCGACAATCTTGCCAAGCTAGATATTGGGGATTGGAAGATGCTGCACTCGTTGGGAATTCGCAGAATTGTGGATCTTCGTGTGGCGGATGAACGTACCCAATCTCCAACTGTATTGCCAAAATGTGTGACCGATATCGAGCTAATTTCCATTCCGATGAGCGGAGAGATTGCCGGTACGATGGATGCGATCTCCTTGATTCTGGCTGGCAGGCTCGAATCGATTACGGCATCTGACATGGGCGAGATGTATCGAAGCATGCTCGCAAACCACGTCGATGACTTTCTTCGGGTGCTCGCAATCCTCGAGGATGACGCCCCCTTTGCTACCTTGGTACACTGCACGGCGGGCAAGGATAGAACCGGGCTAGTTATAGCTTTCTACCAACTCCGCGCAGGTCTGCGTATTGAGGACGTATTTGCGGATTATGTGAGGTCCAATATCCTGCGAACTCCTTTTCGTGTCGAGATTCTAGGGCCTATCTTCAGTGAAGCTGGGATAGATATCACTCCATTCATATCGTACCTGTCAGCTCCCCCGAAAGCTTTTTTTGAGGCTCTTACCTTTGCTCGAAAGCGGTTTCCGATGCTTGTTCATCCGAAGTAGCGCACTCGGGGGAACTAACTGCCCCCGATGGGTCTATCTTGGTCTGTTGCGAAGTCCCAAGTTCCGCTTTATTTCTAGTGCATCATTTCGTGCTGAAGCACATGGCTTGAAGTCGTATAGCGGTGCTGATGGCGAGAGGTGCCTAATCGTCTAATTTCAGCGAACTCCGATTCTGGGAGTGTGCTCGACTTTTTCATCAGCGAGTACCGTGGTCAACGCTGCGGCGATTTATCCG
The DNA here is from genome assembly GCA_021823045.1 of Actinomycetes bacterium. The sequence continues at coordinate 3,087 of JAKAPB010000036.1, forward strand.
TTCCCGGCAGGTAATTGTACCGACCGGCACGGTTGCCATATGGAGTGGACCTAACTCGAAACCAGCGATGCCGTAGCAACCTGGAACCATCCATCGAAAGGTGGATCGACACCGCAATCGCCTTCCACCATGAAACCACCTCAGGGGCTTGCTGTATGACCCTGGGCAGTCGTTGAAGCGGGAGAGACACAGCGGGTGGCTTTAAACCACCGTGATCCCTCATTTTTCAGCCAAGAAAAGTCGCGGCTCGTACTGGTCGTATTGCAATGACCCTAAGGCTTCGCTCTGTCGTTAGAGCAAGAATACTTTGCCGTTTCGGAACGGCGAACCAAGATCGAGTGTCGTGAGATCATTCGGGTTATCCACAAAGGTAGGTTAATAGGCAATACGATAATGGTCCCTACGATAATGGGCAATCTCGGCGAATCGAGGACGAAGACCCGACGATGAGCCGTGATACAAGGCAGCGAGACCCAAAGGATGGCCAAGCCCCATTTGGCCGACCTCCCTTGGCGAAATGCGTTGATTGCTCGTCACATGTCACCTGCTGGCTGAGCTACATAGAGCAAGCGAATGTTCGGACATAGCCAGCGAGCTGCCCGACGAGTCAGATTACTGTACCCGGCGAGCACAAATCTAAAGGATTTCAGGTCCGGAGGACCTATTGAGTTCTTGGATCTTTGAAAAGAACTCGCGCAAGCACGAAGTGGTGTTTCAGGGCGATTTCTATCTTTGAGTGCCACTTGGCGCAATGTAGGCTGATTCCGATTTGACGTGCTCTTATTAGCGCTAGATCGTATTGGGCAAGCGGAAGCTGTGGATTTTCAAATTGAGTGACACAAATTACTTCTAATAGTGGCCAACCGATCCTTTTTGTGCATGCTATGTTAAGGCTATGGACTGCGGATTCTGTATTACTTGAAGTGCACTTTTTGGATTATGCCGGATAATTGAGCTTTAAAATGGACTACTAGGCGAGCCGCGTGTAACGTAATTTCGTCTTCATGTAGTGAAATAAGGCACAGTGCAAGATATTGGTGTCCAAAGTTGAAATGCAACATCAGAAGGGGGATGTAAGTGGCAGACGAAACTCAGGACGGTTCGGTCACCATCGAAGCGCTTATGGATGAAACGAGGGTATTTGAGCCTTCTGCAGAGTTCGTAAGTCAAGCTAATGTTTCTAGCTCGGACATCTACGAGGACGCCAAGCGAGATCGACTCGGTTGGTGGGCCGAGCAGGCCGAAAAGATGCTGTGGCGTAAGAAGTGGGATCAGGTTTTGGATTGGAGCAACGCTCCATTTGCAAAATGGTTCGTCGGCGCTGAGCTTAATATAACGGAAAGTTGCCTGGATCGACATGTGGAAGCGAACCCAGACAAGGTTGCTTTCTACTTCGAGGGTGAGCCAGGTGATTCCAGAGTAATTACCTACAAGGAACTGTACGAAGAAGTTTGTCAGTTGGCTAACGGCCTCGCAGACCTTGGCGTCCAAAAGGGTGACCGCGTAGCTATCTACATGGGCATGATTCCGGAGCTTCCGATCGCACTTCTCGCATGCGCTCGACTTGGTGCGCCTCACTCGGTTGTTTTTGGTGGATTCAGCTCCGAGTCATTGCGTGATCGTGTAAACGATGCGGAGGCAAAGGTCGTTATCACTTGTGATGAAGGCTGGAGGAACGGCGGACGAGTCGAACTCAAGAACTTCGCCGACAAGGCAATAGAAGAGTGCCCGAGCGTCGAGAAGGTTGTGGTCGTTCAGCGTACAGGCGGCGATGTCTCAATGGTCGAAGGTAGGGACATTTACTACCACGATCTGATCGACGGCAAGTCGAAAGAGCGTCCAGCAACCATAACCGACAGCGAGGACATGCTTTTTGTCCTTTACACCTCGGGTACGACCGCTAGGCCAAAAGGAATAGTCCATACGACTGGCGGATACTTGGTCGGGGCGGCTACGACTCATCGTTTGGTGTTCGACATCAAGCCCGACGACGTCTACTTCTGTACCGCCGACATCGGATGGGTAACCGGACATAGCTATATCGTCTATGGCCCATTGGCTAATGGTGTCACTTCGGTGATATACGAGGGTGTTCCGAACTATCCCGATAAGGATAGATTCTGGGCCATTGTCGAGAAGTACAAGGTAACTCAGATCTATACCGCTCCAACTGCGATTAGAACCTTCATGAAGTGGGGCACGGAGTATCCGGAGCGTCGTGACCTTTCTAGTCTCCGCGTGATCGGAACCGTTGGGGAGCCGATCAACCCCGAAGCATGGATCTGGTATAACACCTTCATTGGCGGCGGCAAAGCTCCGATCGTGGATACTTGGTGGCAGACCGAAACTGGTCACATCATGATTTCCCCAATTCCAGGCGTGACTCGGACTAAGCCGGGCTCGGCGACCATTCCTTTGCCGGGTATGGGCGCAGACATCGTCGACGACGAAGGCGTGTCGGTTCCCAATGGGTCTGGCGGTTACCTGGTTTTGACCGAGCCGTGGCCGGGAATGCTTCGGACGATCTACAAGGACCCCGAAAGATTCAAGGATGTCTATTGGTCGAGATTCTCCAAGCCGTCGGAAAACAAGTGGGTATACTTTGCTGGCGATGGAGCAAAAAAGGACCTCGATGGATACTTCTGGCTGCTTGGAAGGGTCGATGATGTCATGAACATCTCCGGCCACAGGATTTCTACCCTTGAGGTTGAGTCGGCTCTTGTTGACCATCCATCGGTAGCGGAGGCAGCCGTCGTAGGTCGCGCAGATGCCACGACCGGACAGGCTATCGCTGCCTTTGTAACTCTGAAGGGTGGAAATCAGGGAGACGAGACGCTGCTCGCTGAATTGCGAGAGCATGTCGCAGTCAAGATTGGCAAGATTGCACGTCCGGCTTCGATCGTCTTCACCGACGAGCTACCAAAGACGCGGTCCGGAAAGATTATGAGGCGTCTGCTTCGGGACATATCCGAGCAGCGCAAATTGGGTGACGTTACCACATTGGCTAACTCTGATGTGGTAAATGAGATAGCTAAGCGTGCTTCGACCTCGATGAGCAAGCAGGCCGATTAGCTATGAGAGAGTTGGTGTCCGGGAAGAGGTATCCTTCCGGGCACCAATTACGCCAAGGCAGTTATGCGGCTTTGGAGTTGATGGTTTCTGGCTGCTTGCCAGAAACCCCGGGGGAATCACTGAAAGGAAAAAGCAATTATGTCAGACACCGCCACTAAGCCACAAGAGGTCCTGGTATCTCTGGCGGCTTCAACAGCGGATCCGGGGCCACTTGGCCTCGCTGGTTTTGCATTAACCACTTTTTGTCTGAGCGTATTTAATGCGGGAATCCTAAATGGAGCATTGCAGGGCGTAGTATTGCCAATGGCACTGTTCTATGGTGGATTAGCGCAGCTCCTGGCTGGTCTTCAGGAGTACAAGAAGGGTAATACCTTTGGAGCCACTGCGTTCACCTCTTACGGTGCATTTTGGATGTCCTTTGCGGCATTTGTCCATATCATCGTTCCAGAAATGATCGCAGCAAAGACCCCAAATATTAATGAAGCGGTTGGACTCTTCCTGCTTGCATGGACACTGTTCACCGTATATATGATGATCGGTTCGTTTGCTACAAATGGAGCCCTTGCGACAACATTTGTGGTGCTTGAAATCACCTTTATCTTGCTGACTTGGGGTAACTTTGCAAATAATGCCTCGATGGTCAAGATCGGCGGTTATCTAGGTATCATCGTTGCCGTTTTGGCGTGGTACACATCCGCAGCGGGGGTCCTCAGTTCGGTCTACGGCAAGGTTGTTCTGCCAGTTTGGCCAGTGAAGAAGTAACCATCATAACCGGTGGCAGATGCCATTGGGTTTAGTGCTCATTCTGGTCCTGGGTATCCAGTTCGTCTATCCGAAACGATAGCGGATTGGGTCCCAGGACTTTTTTTATTTCGGATAGGGTCTGTCTGAATTTTTCCAACCACTGATCCTCGTCGAAGAGACTTTGATCTTCGGAGCTTGATGAATTTGCCAACCTCCCTTCCAACTCTGATGCAACCTGGTAGAAGAGGCTGCGCGCCTCGGAGTAAATCCCCATTACGTCGAGGGTGTCTGCCTTCGCAAGCAGGGTGCGGATCTTTTTCGGATCATTAGCTTCAATAGCATCTACTACCCGTTCCAGGGATTCATATGCTTCTCTTTGAGACCGACCGAGTGAAGGTGCCATGGGGCCAAACTAGACGCTCTACTTCATAATGGACATCTTTTTGGGTTCAAGGTCGCTTACTTTATGCTCTGGTGCCTCTGAGCAGGACTTTTGCCCAAAGGGAGTTTCCACAAACTAGGCTTGAGCGCGATGGGAGCTAATGGGCCAGTGCAGGATTCGGCAACTGCCTTAGCGGGTGGCAGGTATCTACTTTCGGAGTTGCTCGCGAGTGGCGGGATGGGCGAGGTCTACTTGGCTATGGACACCAGGTTGCACCGAAAGGTCGCCATTAAGTTCCTAAAGGCAGTAGCCAATTCCGATACTAATCAGCGCCAGCGCTTCGAGATCGAAGCGCGCGCTGCGGCGAAGGTTTCCAATGATTTCGTGGCAACGGTATATGACGTTGGTGAAGAAGGCGACCGACCTTACATAGTTATGCAGTTGCTCGAAAGAGAGACACTAAAAGACAGGATTCTCAAGGGACCTATTGCTCCTGGTGAAGCGATAACGATTTCCCTGGGCATATTGAGTGCCCTAGGGGCTGCTCACGAAGCCGGGATTCTTCACAGAGACATAAAGCCTTCGAATATCCTCTTCGATTCGAATGGACGGGTGAAGGTAGCGGATTTTGGGATTGCAACTATCGCCGAGAGCGGAGATGACGACGACCGGACCGTTACCTTAGAGATCTTCGGCACTCCGAGTTACTTGGCTCCCGAGAGGATGCTTTCAGGTCGTCCGAGTGCTATGTCGGACATCTATTCAGTTGGTGCGATACTCTACGAGATGCTCAGTGGAAAGAGACCTTACGTTGGGGAGACTCCGATGTCGATAGTGCTAGCTTCTCGAGAGGCAAAGCGGATTCCGATCGAGGAGTTGAATCCAAAACTACCGAGATCCTTGGTGGAGATAGTCGATAGGGCCCTATCGCCGGAGCCGGGCCTTCGATTCCAAAATGCACAGGAGATGGCCAGTGCGCTTTCCCTCGTACTCTCCCAGGAGGATTGGCTCGTTGCCACACTAGAACAGACCCCACTTCTGGAGGATACCCTCCTTTTATCCTCGGTCGGGGGAGTCGCTGATCTGACCCAGAAGATCGGACCTACGACCGAGTCCAAGGCAAAACCATGGACTTTTTTGAGTTTTGGTCCATTCAGGGTTCCCAAGGAGATCCTTTATGCTTTGACGGCGGTCCTATTAGTAGCGGTCCTAGTGGTTTGGTCTACGTTGGCGTCGAACAGTAGTTCCAACCGTGTGCCGAAGATCACTACCTCTACCGTTATCCAGCCAGCGGTCAATTCGACTACGGTTGTTACAACTACCACACTCCCACCGCCGACGACACTCCCACCTGCACCCGCACCGGCTAGGGGCGGAAAGGGGCCACCGGGCAAGAAGAAGTAGGTTACCCCTTTGGATCGAGGGAGTTCACTGGTTCTGGTCGTACCGATCAGTGGACATTGATGCGATGTGGTCGCTTCGGCGTAGTGCACAGAGGTATGGGGTGCGATTTGGTCGGTGGGCCGTCTTTTGTAGATGAGACCCCTTCGGCGGTGTAGGGGATCGGGGACCTTGGTCGATCAGATTTGTCGTTGATTACTTTTGTGGGGCGGGAAGGTGGTCACGGGGAATAGGCCACCGAGGAATTTAGGGAAATTGAGCCCCAGTACCTGTGCAAGAGGTAGGTGGGTGTAAATTTCATACCTGTTCGAGTGGACCCTGGCTATGGGCTTGATCGTTGAGCGTCAAAGGAAGAGGAATGACAGAAGGAGAGAGACAGCACAAGGTACGGAATTATGGTCCGTGGCTAACGGCGTTGTTAGTTTTGGTAATAGGCGGCTTTCTGCTTTCGATTCTGACCGATAACTATACCCAGCTCTCCATCAGTGTTTCGGTGATGCACCTCCTGCGGGGCTTGATAATTCTAGTCATAGGACTAGCGCTTTCAAGGATTATCAAAGAACACCTCCTTCGCAGGAACTTCGATTCCATGTCCGCCAGGCAGCGAACGGTAGCTGGTTTTGGGACTCAGCTATTTCTATACCTTGGCCTAGCTTTGGCGGTGCTGGCTGCATTGGGAGTTGGGCTCTCTAGCGTCATCTTTGGCGGTGCATTTCTAACCGTATTGATCGGCCTTGCCGGACAGAGCATGTTTACCAATATCCTGGGTGGTATATGGCTGGTTCTGTTTCAGCCCTTTCAGGTAGGCGATGCTGTCAGCTTTATTACTTGGCAGTACCCAATTTTGATGCCTTCGTTTCCCCATGAGGCCCTCAAGCCGGTCTACAACGGGCGGATAATAGACATTAATCTTATGTACACGTCGCTCTTGACCGACGATGGTGAATCGATGGTGGTTCCTAACGGTATCCTCGCACAGAGCGCAATTACGAACCGGACGAAGACCCAGTCGAGGCGTACCAGGATTCGTTGTGAGGTGCCTATCTCAATTGACCCAAAGGATTTTGCTAAAGAGCTCTCTGGCCTCCTCGACGACTCGAGTTGTCAGATCGAGATGACCGACGTCTCTCTGGCTAGCTATTTCATGCGCGTTACCTTATGGTCTCAGGGCACTGACGACGAAAAACGGGACGAGATACTCAGCTCCGCGTGGAAGGTGATTACCCGGTTAGCACCAAGAGAGTCATGAAGTCACCTTATTAGCTAGCTCAAACCATGATGGGCC
>JAKAPB010000037.1 GCA_021823045.1 Actinomycetes bacterium
AGCGGTGTAGGACAGGCGTTATCAACAATCAGTCAATCTTAAATAAAATAAGGGCAAACCGGACCCCCCTGCCGGTTCACCCCAGTCGCTAAAGCGACTCGCCCTCAGCTGAGCGCCCCCCCAAATGGCTCAGCTGAGGCTGCGACTTTCGTCGCGACATCAACACTTTAGCAGAACGTGACGCCAGTCACAACTCCTGTCCGTCAATGGGTGCGCAGGACAACTGAGAAATTAAAGTGTTAGCTAGGGAATGGGCCCCGCCGACCCGTTCCTAGAAGGTCCTCCAACGAGGATCTAACCACTTCCGGCTTCGTCTCTCGATACTCCTGGTAACCGGTTTTCTCAAGCTCTAAGGCAAGTCCGATATCCCCCGTCGCCTTAATTGTGCCTTCCGACAGGACCAAAACCGTTTCTGGATGCAACTCTTTTAGTAACCTCGCGTAGTGGGTAATTACCAAGACCCCCGCACCGGTTGAATCGGCGATCTCCCGGACCCTCCTAGAAACCGCACGCAAAGCGTCGATATCCAAACCGGAATCAATCTCATCCAGGATTGCATACTTCGGCTTGATTATTGCCATCTGGACGACCTCAGACCGCTTCTTCTCCCCGCCCGAAAGGTCGACGTTGACAAATCTGCCCCAAAGCCTCTCTGGGAAACCCACCAGGGCCGCCTGGCTATCGATCTCAACTCCGATCTGATCCGCCGAAATACCCCTCGACTCAAGGGCGGCTTCAAGCATCTCTTCCATTGTCACCCCGGGGAGTTCGGAGGGGTATTGTGAAATAAGAAGGAGCCCCGCCCTAGCCCGTTGATGAGTGGCGAGTCCCAAGAGTTCCTTGCCTTCTAGCGTGACCGATCCCGATTCGACTCGGTAGCTACCCCTCCCCATAATCACGTTCGACAACGTACTCTTCCCCGAGCCGTTCGGACCCATTACCGCAGTGACCTGTCCTGGAGGTACTTCCAGAGAGATTCCATTCAAGATCTTTCGACCTTCGATCCCAGCCACCAGATCTCTAATTACGAGTCCACTACTCACTTCTGCCTCTCCTCCGGGATTAGTAAATAAACCGTGCCGCCATCCACTTCTATCTCATAGACTGGAACGGGCTTGACTGCGGGAAGGCTCTGGGGTTTCCCGTCGACGAGCGAAAATGTGCTTCCGTGCTTCCAGCACTCGATCTCCCGCTCAGCCTCGTAGACTTCACCCTCCGATAGTGAAAAGTTTGCGTGCGAACACCTGTCGCCTAACGCGTAGTAGTCACTTTCAATTCGAACGACTACCACTCGGTGACTTTCATAATCCACCCGCTTGACCGGCTTATCGACAAAGTCGATCGTCTGTCCGATTGCAATGCGCTCAGACACGACTACCACTTCTCCTCGAGCGAATCGAAGATGATCCCTTCCAACACCTCAAGCGGTTGGTTCCCTAAAAGCTCCTTAAAAAACCCTCGGACCAAGATACGCTCGGCAGCTCCGGGTTCTATACCGCGACATGCCAAGTAGTAGAGTTCGTCTTCTTCAACCGGTCCGACGGCAGAGGCGTGAGAGCAACGTACATCATTCTCCTGGATGTCTAGGTTTGGAACCGAGTCGGCGTGAGAAGAGTCGCTCAATATGAGGTTTCGGTTGGTCTGAAATGCATCTGATCCTACGGCACCCTTTGCGATATGAATTAGCCCGCTGTAAATTGAGTGCGAGCTACCGGCGAGCGCACCTTTATAAAGCAGCTCAGACCTTGTTTTCCTGGCGAGATGATTTTGGAAGGTTCTAAATTCCAGGGTCTGATCGCCTCCGCCAATATAACCTGAAAGGAGCTTTGCCGAGGCATTCTCTCCAACGAGGTCACAGTCGGTCCTAAGTCGTCCATACTTGGCGCCAACTGCCAGGTGAAGACAGTTGACCGTCGAGTCTTTCCCTGCGGTAATGCTTAAGTAGGCAAACTCCTTAGTATCTATTTCTCTTTCCTGCAGCGAAGTATAAGTAACCTTGGAGCTCTCGCCTATAACCAAAGCAGTCCTTGGTATTTCAATCGAGTCAGGAGCCCCTCCCGTCCGAATCTCAACGATCTCGTGCTCGGCGTTATCGGCTACGGCTATCTCCAGGGTCCTGAGACCGAGGGTAGCACTTTGCGAACCGAGATCGCAGACGATCGTCCTAGTAGTGCGGGATGGAAGGCTAAGTCTAAGTGGTATTTGCGAAAAACCATAATCGAGGAGTTCGAAGCCCTCCAGATCACCCCTTCGTCTGGAGCTACCGGTTATCACCAAGGTCGAATCTAGAGACAACTTGACACCGCTAGGAGAACCGTTGGTCAGCACTATGACGTTATCAAATTCACCATATGGGGCAATAAGCGCCGAAACGCCCTCCACGCCAGTCTGGGTCGCTGCTTCAATAGTCGGCTTCGCGTCAAGTGGCTCTATCTTCAGGCACTCTAAGGTGACTTCGTCGATATCACCATACCGCCAATCTTCTTCTCTTTCGGAAGGAAAACTCATCTCCTGGAGCTGAGATAGGACGGACTCCATCTCGGCTTCGCTATCCACCCAGCTGGGGATTGACCAATCCACCTCGTTGTTTAAGATCCGCATTTGGTTCCTCTACAAAGTGTCACAAGAAGTGACCTCGAAATACAACTACCTACATATTACTAATTAACCTTACTTTCGAATCACCTGGTAATTTGGACTTTTTATCGCAAGCATAAAAGATCATCGTGGCGACCGAAAAAAGGCGCTATTTGGCGATATCTTTAGCAGGGTATTCCCAAACAGGTGAATTTTTGGACGGGCCCTGGAGGCAGCATGGCCGTTGTAACGACCGAGATAGATGGTTCGATAGGTACGATTTGGCTCGATCGAGCAGAAAAACTAAACGCAATGGGAAACCAATTCTGGGTCGATCTCCCTAATGCGGTAGCGGAACTGGAGGAAAATCCAAACGTACGGGTCATTGTGGTTTTAGCCAAGGGCAGGCACTTCAGCGTCGGTTTGGACCTCATGGAAAGCCCTCTTCCACTCGGCGAGGATCGCGCCTTGAGCCAAGCGGCTGCGGCAACCAAACTCTACAGGCGGATAAAGGAGTTGCAAAACGCTATCTCAAGCCTGGATAGCTGCCGGAAACCCACGATCGCCGGGGTACACGGCTACTGCATCGGAGGAGGGGTCGATCTCATCTCCTCCTGCAACATGCGCCTTGCAACTACCGATGCCACCTTCTCGGTCCGAGAAGCAAAGATTGCAATTGTCGCCGATATCGGCTCGCTACAAAGACTCCCACAGATCATTCCAAAGGGGATATTGTACGAACTCGCGTTGACCGCTAGAGATTTTAGCGCTAAGGAGGCCCAGGAGTGGGGACTCGTCAATCGCGTGGTTGACAATGTAGATCAGCTTCAGGCGGCCTGTGTCAAGTTGGCAAACGAAATCGCAGATAACTCACCCCTCGCCACCATGGGGACCAAAGAGATTCTGGATGGCGTCTGCAACCGTAACCTAAGCCAAGATTTAGACCGGGTCGCCTTATGGAACTCTGCGTTCATAGAGTCTCATGACCTAAAGGAAGCCGTGGCTGCTTTCATCGAAAAGAGACCCGCAACTTTCAAAGGTGATTGACCAGCCGTCGGGATCAGACGTCCTTTCGCCATCCGAAAAGGCCACGTCTTCTCTTGTGGCGTACCTCTAGTGCCGCCTCAGGAAAAGAGGCTGAGATGATCTGCTCGGCCTCTTGGAGCATTGATTGCGTTTCGGGAAGTGCCGCCGTCTTGGGGGCTTCCTCTACTGGAGGCGAGATCAGGGATCCATGGACCCAGGCCACATCGGCCATCCGGGGCTGAAAGCCTGGGCAGTCGCTAGGGCAGTTCCACGGGGCTTCGGGGGCAAGATCAATTGTGCAATACCTGGCTGTCTCCCCGGAAGCGTAAGTCCGACTCTGGAAGTTCTTGCACTCTTCCCTCATTGCCATATAGATCCTCCAAATAGATCGTTTCCAGATTACCCAGTTATTTGACCATTAGAAAAATTTCCTCTATGCAGATACACAGCAAGCCGCTGTTCGTGCTCGGGCAAGCTCCGAGTCCCTTCTGATTGGACTCTACGTTTGGCTCCACAAACTACTCATCGTAGGTTCCATCATTGGGAAGAGCACACAGCTTGACTTCCAGGGGGGTATTTCACCTACGGCCGACGGTTGGCCCGTCCTGTCGGTTTGAGCCACCATTAAAAGAAGCGGAACGGTAGCAGACGCCGGGTCGGCAGCTAGTTCAATGGAGAATAAATTGTACAGCTGTGCGGCACAAATCGGCCACGCCTTTAACCGCACCTTCCAAAACCTCCAGTAATGACTAATCGACCGCCCAGCTATCTCAAAGCTTGACAGTGAAGAATGGGGGTCAAGAACAGAAGATAGTGAAAAATAGATCTTGGCTACCAGCCGATTTGAAACTACATTGGAGGTCAAAGTGGAGTATCGCCCCGAAGGTGATCCAATGGATATGGGATCGGCACCTGATCCACAGATCCCGGGATCTTCAGCTACCGAACCAGTCTCCCCAGCCGAAAACATTCCCGTCGGAGAAAGCTCGACTCCTGGTAATACCGAAGACGCTACGTCGCCGTATTCGGGTGGCGATTTAGGTGCCAGCGGCGCCCCAATAGGTCCAGCTTCTCCTCTTTCGTCATCAGTGCAGGCAATGGGATCTACACCGGATTCCTTCAGTAACCCATCTCAGTTCAATTGGGCAGATCAGGTTGGGCCGAGCATTGGGGAAGAGGAGCTTATCGATCCTACGCTTGCCGCCGGATCACAGCACAGATGGAGGGGCAAGAGAGTTCGGGGTCCACAACCCAATGGGCAACATAAGACACGACAACTAACCCCGGGCAAGACATTGGCATTCTCGGTTGTCACCTCTACGGTTATAGCTTCTGCATTCGGAGGTCTCATTGGATATCACTTTGCCACTTCGAACCAGACCGTGATTCAAGCGCCTGTGGTAAGTAACTCCGCTGCGACGTCGTCGGTGTCTGGAAATGCGGCTCCGCTAAGTATCCAGAGCATCCTGGCTAAAGTCGACCCAGCGGTCGTTGACATCACGACTACCGGATATACCGCTGCGGGCGGCTTCTTTGGTGGAACTACCGCATTCACCGCCGCTGGGACGGGAATGATAATTTCCTCGAACGGCTACGTCCTGACAAACAACCACGTTATTGCGAATGCGACCAACATCAAGGTGACCCTTTACGGTCAGACTAAGTCCTATCCTGCAAAGGTTATCGGGACCGATCCGGGCCACGACGTAGCGGTCATCCAGATCCAAGGTCTAAAGAACCTGCCGACGGTGACATTTGGCTCATCGGCGCAGGTCAAAGTTGGAGATCCGGTGGTAGCAATCGGCAACGCCGAGGCTCTCCAAGGACTACCGACGGTAACTCAGGGTATCGTTTCTGGACTAAACAGGTCAATTTCGACCCAGAATGCAAATCTTACGGCCATGATCCAGACCGATGCTCCGATTAATCCAGGAAATTCCGGTGGGCCGCTCTTGAACGCTGCTGGAGATGTCATAGGGATGAACACCGCAATCCTTGCCGGTAATGGCAGTCAGGTCGCCCAAAACATCGGTTTTGCCGAATCAATCGACTCCGTCTTACCGATAGTGAAACAGATCGAAGCGCACCCCAATGCAACGGGGACCATCGGTGTAACTTCGAACAAAGCTTACGTTGGAGTAAGCGTTCAAACGCTGAATTCTGCCCTCGCTCTACAGTTGGGCTATAGCGCCAACTTACAGGGAGCTTTAGTCGATTACGTTGTCCCAAATTCACCGGCTGATCTCTTGGGATTGGTCGCCGGTGACGTAATTACTTCGCTCGATAACAAAAGTGTCACCTCAGCAAACTCTTTAGTGACTATTGTCAAATCATTGAAACCCGGTGATCAGGTCGCGATTAGCTGGATCGACGTGAACGGCTCCAACAATGGAACCATTCAGCTCGCTTCGGCTCCGACCGCCTGACGATAGCTGCAACTGGAGGACCAAGGTGTCACAAGAAGGTGCTCATGCGAGGATTCTCGTAGTCGACGACGAACCACCGATAACCGAGCTCCTCCAAATGGCTTTGGGCTTCGAAGGGTATGATATTTCGATCGCTAACTCGGGGCGTAAGGGCCTCGAGTTAGCCGCATCCTTTAAGCCTGATCTAATCGTGCTGGACATCATGATGCCTGACCTCGACGGACTGGAAGTCCTAAAGAGGCTCCGTCAGGAGAGAAATCAAACCCCAGTCATCTTCCTGACCGCCAAAGACGCCGTCGACGACAAGGTAGTGGGCCTCAGATCCGGTGGTGACGACTACCTCACGAAGCCCTTCTCACTAGCCGAGCTGTCCGCTAGAGTCTCCTCGATCCTGAGGCGGTCTGGCGCTAGTCAAGAGAAACAAGCGAGAATCGTGTTTGGCGATCTGACGCTGGACGAAGATACCCACGAAGTTACTAGGGGTACTCGCCAGATCGAACTGACTGCTACTGAATTCAAGCTCCTTCGTTACCTTATGCTCAACTCAAAAAGGGTGGTTTCGAAGGCCCAGATTCTCGATCATGTCTGGGAATACGACTTCGGCGGTGACGCAAATATCGTCGAAACTTACATCTCCTATCTAAGGAAGAAGTTGGATGGAGATTCGGACCTTCCGATGATTCGCACGATTCGCGGAGTGGGTTACAGCCTAAGACTTCCCGAAGGAAGTTAGAGGATGACCCTTAGGGGTAAGCTTCTTTCGACTCTGCTGGCACTACTGGCGGTGGCGATCGTGATCGTGGATTTCTCCACTTCGTCCTCCCTCCGCTCGTTTCTGATCCAAAGGCTCGACCAGCAGATCGTGCAGGCGGTTCAGCCCGCAGAGAGAAACCTCCTAAGCGCCGCTGTGGGGGCCAACATATCTCGTCAACCTCCATTTGTGCCGATTGGAAGCTACGAGGAACTCATCGCCGCAAACGGTCCGACCTTGGTGGCGGCGATCGTTTCGTCACCGTCGCAAGCCGGCTCCCCACCGTTGGTAACAAAGACCGTCTCAGGGGTGACGAGCCTCACCATCCCGGTCAACACGATGACCACCGTTGTCTCAGTTACGGGCGATGGTATCATGTATCGAGCGTACGCCACGACTATTCCCTCCAGAACCGGCTACATATTGATAGCGGCACCGCTCAGCTCGATCTCCGACACACTTCACCAACTCGCTATTGTCGAACTACTGGTCTCCGTCGGGGTGCTGCTACTGATTACCTCTGCCGGTGGAGCGCTGCTAAGGATTGGTCTAAAGCCACTCAACTCTATGACTGAGACAGCAGGAGCGATAGCCAACGGCGACCTGACGCGCAGGGTGGAGACTCAGATAAAAAATGATGAGGTTGGCAAACTGGCAAATGCCCTGAACAAGATGCTTACCCGAATAGAAAATGCTTTGGATGCTTCGCGTAGCTCCGAAGAGCGATTAAGAAGGTTCGTCGCTGATGCCTCGCACGAACTCAGAACCCCACTCACTTCGATACGGGGTTATGCCGAACTCTTCCAAAGGGGAGGTATTCAGGGGCCGGAACAGACTGCCCGAGCGATGCAACGGATCGAATCCGAAGCCATACGGATGTCAGCTCTCGTTGAGGACCTGCTGCTATTGGCGAAACTCGATCAGGACAGGTCGGTGGAGTATTCAAAGGTCGATCTAGCGCAGATCGCAAAAGATGCAATCGAGGATGCTCGGGCAGTCGAACCGACACGACCCATTCGCCTGTCAGGCATCGATCAAGCACTCGTGAATGGGGACGCAAATCGCCTAACCCAGGTTGTCGCCAATCTCCTTTCAAACGCCCGTAGTCACACCTCTGAGGACACACAGGTCGAGTTGCGGATCGAAGAGTTCACCGGCGAGCCTAAGCACTCATCCTCAATTCCATTTTCTATCGCAACGGCAATACCGATCAGCCAGATAACGGGTGATCTGAAAGAAAAGCCCACCAGCTGGATCCGACTCATGGTCCGAGATGCCGGCCCTGGAATCGCCAGCGAAGATCTCTCCAAAGTCTTTGAGAGATTCTTCAGGACCGATACCTCGAGGTCAAGAACCCAAGGGGGCTCAGGACTCGGTCTTTCGCTAGTTGCGGCAATCGTCGAAGCACATAATGGACAGGCGT
The DNA here is from genome assembly GCA_021823045.1 of Actinomycetes bacterium. Next base: position 8,204 of record JAKAPB010000037.1, read on the forward strand.
GGGTCTCTTCAAAGGGCCTCGGTGAGGGCACAACCTTCGGATTAGATATTCCCGCCTACTCATACTTTCATCCAGAAGGGGATTCAGCTGGACAAGCAGATCTCGAACCATCGGAGCACAATAAAATAGCGTATCCCGATCGAGACGCGGAAATGGCCGGGTCGAACGATCCCTCCACACGGGACAATGAGTCTGAATTGCCACAATCCTAGGTTGGCATTGGCCTGAGATCCCAGCTACTGCGGGAATGATTTGGCATATTTTGCTCGTCTGGGCGTCCAAAGTTGGCTAGCTTGTCAAATGTGAGTGATCAAAATAACTTTAGAGAAATGTCTCCCGGGATGGCCGAACAGCTAAGTGGCCCTTCCTACCAAGGATTGGCCACCTTCGCTCAGCTACCCTACCTGACCGAAAGAGACCAGCTCGACAAGTATCGTCCCGACGCTGCAATCGTCGGCGCACCTTGGGACGACTCGACGACCAACAGACCGGGGGCTCGCTTTGGACCGAGGGCCCTGCGGGCATTGGCCTACGGTCCAGGAACTTACAACCTCGATCTAGAGTTCGAAATCTTTGAGGCCCTGAGCGTTGTCGACTACGGCGATGCGATCACGAAACATGGGATGACCGAAGAGTCCCACGCTTCGATCAGGAAGAGGGTTGGTGAAGTCGCATCTTTGGGAATCGTTCCGATAGTTATCGGCGGCGATCACTCGATCACCTACCCCTCAGCCTCAGCCGTCGCCGAGCACTACGGATGGGGGAAACTCGGGGTAATCCACTTCGATGCCCACGCCGATACCGCCCTCGAGATAGACGGAAACCTTGCCAGCCATGGGACTCCAATGAGAAGGCTCATCGATTCGGGAGCGGTACGCGGGAAGAATTTTGTCCAAGTAGGACTACGAGGCTACTGGCCACCAAAAGAAACTTTCGATTGGATGCGCGAACAGGAGATGCGCTGGCACACGATGCAAGAAGTGTGGGAGCGAGGGTCAAAAGCGGTCATCGAAGACGCAATTCGAGAAGCTTCAGAGAACTGCACCGCCATCTACCTGAGCGTAGACATCGACGTCTTGGACCCGGGCTTCGCTCCCGGAACAGGAACTCCAGAACCCGGAGGCATGCAACCTGCAGACCTCTTGAAGGCAGTACGTCAAATCACCTCTTCGATCGACATCTCTGGGATAGACGTGGTTGAGGTCTCTCCCCCTTACGACTGGGCCGAGATGACTATCAATAACGCCCACAGGGTAATACTCGAGGCAATAAGCGGAATGGGTAGGAGAAAGATGCTGTTAAACGATGTTGGGGACGCATGAAACGTTCGACTCTGCGATTGTACGAGCGAAACCCTAATTCTTACTAAGGAGTCCGATTGAGCACCGATTACGTCGACCAGATAACCAAATCTACGTTAGGTCTAGTTGAGCTGGCCAGAACTACCCCCAAGGAAGTAGAGGTACCCACCTGCCCCGGTTGGTCCCTTTGGGATCTCTTGGACCATGTAGCCAAGGTGCAAAAGCGGGCTGCTTTGCGAATCGGAAGATCCAAAGACGTTGAAGCTCAAAAGGACTCCCCGCCAGGCAATCTCGATGAGGTCATCTCAAGATCTACCTTAGCCCTAGAGGAGCTGACCACTGGCTTCCTGTCGGCTGACGACGGAGCAGAGTGTTGGAACTGGACCGGATCAAACCAAACCGTAGGGTGGATGAAGAGACGCCAG
>JAKAPB010000038.1 GCA_021823045.1 Actinomycetes bacterium
CATAGGAAACGATCCCTTTTTGCGTCGACGAGAATTCTGTCGATCGATTCCCGATCTACTATCCGCTCGGGAATCGCTGGAAAGTCTCGTCGCCCGATGGCCTGGATGACCAAGGCCCTCTTTTCAGAGTCGGTCGGATCCCAATCGGGTTGATTGAAAAACCCATCGTGTCTATCGGGTGTTTTGAATTGTCGCCTAGAGGGGATAGAGGAGGTCTTCCACCGGTCTAAAACCGCTGCCTCGAAGCGGGATTGCTCGACCTCAAAATCCCTCGAGAATGGAGTTATCCCAAAGAGGTGGTGGATGAAGTTCTCACCCCCGGAGTTCTCCTCAAGACGCCTAAAGAGGTAGGAAATGGCATTGTCGAAGTCGGCCTTTTCGACGACTGGAACGTAAAGGAGCAGGCTGGAAGTTGAATTTCTTACCGCACGGGCTAGGTTTGGCGCCATACCTTGGAGCATTTCGAATTCGATAGCTTCGCTTACCCCCCTTCTCTCTCCGAGTAGCTTGGCCCAAGCGATGTCGAATAGGTTGTGGGTAGCCACACCAATGGACATGGATTCGCAATGCTCAGGGTGAAGTACCCAATCCAGCATCTTTTTGTAGTTCGCATCGACTTGTGACTTAGAGGTAAATGGTGCTTGCTTCCATCCATGGAGTTCTGCTTCGACCCTTTCCATCTGGAGATTTGCACCCTTGACTATCCTGACCTTGATCTTTCCGCCACCAGAGCTGAACCTCTTAGCAGAAAAATCTGCGAGTTTTTTCAACGCTTCAAAAGAGTCTGGTAGGTAGGCCTGAAGGACAATACCGGCACTGAGATGGAATAGCGCTTCCTCGCTCAGCAACTCGATAAAGGAGTCGATGGTCAGATCGAGGTCCTTGTACTCTTCCATGTCGAGGTTGATGAATTTTGCTGGATTATGGGCCATCGCTGCGTGTAGGAGCCTTCGGAGGTTGGACTTGATCCTTTCCAATGAATACTCATACTCCCATAGGTTGATCCCGGAAGTTATCGAGGAGGCCTTTACCGAAACGTAGTCGACGTCCTTGCGCTCAAGGAGGTCTACAGTCTTGCTCAGCCTCCGTTCGGCTTCAGCCTCGCCGAGTACCGATTCGCCGAGCAAGTTGATGTTGACCCGAAATCCCTGTCTTTTTAGGTTTGCCAACCCCTTTTTCAAAGAAGGATCTTTGAGGTCGAAAACCAGGGGCCCGACGATCTGGCGAAGCCGCTTTTTGGCCAGGCTCATAACCAGCTTTGGCATGTAGTCGGCAGCGACCGCACCGACACGGATCAGGGCCATATCGACGGAGGACAGAAAGTCGACTCGGGAGCCAGCGGCTAGTTTTCTGAACTGCCTTGCCGCAACTGCTTCAGATTCTGGACGAAGCACGAGATCGGCAAATGACATCGTAAAAGCGACTGATGCCGAGTCGCTCGTTAGTCTTCCTAGTCTCTTCGCATTTGAGAGCGAAGCGCGGTCGCCTAGTGTTCTTGATTCGCGGAGCCAGTTCTTGGCCAGCTCAATGGCATCATGCACTATCAGATCCCCAAGGTTGTCAACCGGGATCTCGGAGTTGGAAGATTCGTTTTCTCCGAAAGGAGCTGTTGGACCCACACTGCGAAGCATAGGTCAAATAGTTCTGAATTGCCCGCTTGATCGGGGCTAATTGATACTCAAACTATCAATAGATCGGATCGGAGTTACTTCGGGCCTCTCTGGAATTTCTAGCGATTCGAAGCCCATAGACATGTCGGAGGTTTATTGCCCTTTCGGCCTCCAGCTTCGCCAGTGGGTCGCGATTCGAAAGAGCTTCCTTTTCCCAGTCGAAATGGAGGTCGACGAATTCGGCGAGGGTCGGGTAGCGTGGCCTCTTGGCGAGCTGGAAGGTAGCCCCCATGATGTCCATATTTGGATTGTAGTTAGGGTCGTCGAGGATATAATCCGGCCACCTAAGTTTGAGGTAAGACTGTTCGCCTTGAATCCTAACTATCTTCCATGGGTCGTCGTTGTCTGAACCACGAGACTTTGATTCGTGATGGATCAGCACGGCAAATGGGGTCCATGCCACTCGATGGCCAGCGTCGACCACCTTTATGCACAGTTCCACATCGTTGAAGGCCACCGGGAGTTCTTCCTCGTTCATCCCTCCTACCTCCAGGTAGGTCTTTTTATCGATGAGGAGGCAAGCTCCAGTAACCGCAGTCAGGTTGTGTGCTACTCGGTATCTATTACGGTAACCCGGCTCGTCCTGGGTGACATCTTGTCCGTAGTGGCCAGCGGCACCACCCATGCCGACCATGACCCCGGCATGTTGGGTAGTGCCGTCACCGTAGAGGAGTCGAGCTCCGACAATTTTGCTATCAAACTTGTCCATAAGGCTGACCATTTCAGAAAGCCAATTCGACTTGACTATCGAGGTGTCGTTGTTCAAAAGGAGTAGTAGGTCTGCATCGATGGAACCTACCGCAGCGTTATGCATTGCGGAGAAGTTGAACTTTTTGTCGTAATGGATGACCTTAATCTTGTTTTCGGCCTCCAAATTTGTTAGATAGTCGAGGGTCTGTTTGTCGGTCGTTTGGTTGTCGATCACAAAGATCTGGTAGTTGGGGTAGTCGGTTAGGGCCATCAGGCTTCCGAGCGACTCCTTAAGTAGCTCATAGCCGTCTCGGGTCGGAACTATAACGGCGACACTTGGTGCCGGATCGGGCAACTTGAAGTGGACTCTATTGGTGTTATTTTCCCGTACGGCAATCGATCCCGGGAAATTCCTATCCAGGAACTCCTGTATCAGGCCCCTGGATCGCTCGTCTATCTGCTCTTTGGCATCTTCTGAGAGGGCGGTCGACCCAGTGATCGCTCGCCAGTGATACAACACCCTCGGAACGTGGACGATGTGGGCCTGGTCTATCTTTTCGATATATCTGAGCAAGAAGTCGTAGTCTTGGGCTCCGTCGAATTCACTCCTTAGCCCTACTTCGGAGGCGATGTCTCGTTTCACCACCGTGAGGTGGTTTAGGTAGTTGAATGAGAGGAACATCAACGGGTTCCAATCCGGTTTGAAATGTGGAGAATACAGTCCCCCGGATTCGTCTGACTTGTCTTCATCGCTGTAGATCAAAGCGGCTTGGGGATCCCTATTTATCGCATCTGCAACCCAAAAGAGGGCATCGGGCTCAAGGAAGTCGTCGTGGTCGATAAATACCACGTAGTCGCCCAATGACGCAGCAATTCCCTCGTTGGTCGAGTAGGAGACGCCCATGTTTGCGGCCCTATGGATGACCCTCACCCTCGCTTCGGCGGAATCGAATCTCTCGAGAAGTTCGGTTATCGATTGCTGCCCAGAGCCATCATCGATCAGGAGCAATTCCCAGTTGGAGTAGATTTGATTGGATATCGAAGCAACGGCTTCGCGTAGGTAGAGTTCATTTGTGCGATAGATCGGCATGACAATGGAAAACTTAGGTCTGATTGGGAATGCCTCCGAGAGTTCCCTCGCCTTCTGCGCCACATCGGATGATATCGTGCAGTACTTGTTTCTCCATTTGGTGTAGTCGGAGATGGTGCCGCAGTCCTTTTCCGGATCAACTAGCGAACGTACTCCCCCAATCGTCTCTTTTGCATGCTGTAGAAGTCTTCTTGTATCCTTCGTCGTCAGCTGGGCGTAGTTCTTTAGGTCTGCGAAGATCGCCTCGACGGACTGGTCCTTCTCTGAAAAGGCTACTTGGAGCAACCGGGAGGCATTCACAATTTTCGCCAATACCGGCGAAACCCGTGCCACCTCGACCCTTGGCGTGCCGCTCTCGATGGCCCTGCGTGACAGACGCAACGCTTTGAAGGTTTCGTTCTTGTGGTAGTAGTAGATTGCGGCGTAGTAACCGTTTCCGATTGGCGAAAGGATCGCGGCTTTAGACTCGGGCGAATCGGTGTATTTGCCCATGATTATCGCTGGATCTATCGGTTCGCTCGATGGATCATCGATCTTCACCCGGAAAAGGAGCCAACCGTCGGTATAGATCTCCACCCCGTCTGGGTCGATGATTAGTCGGGACTTTGATGGAAAACTGAATCGACCTCTAATGTGGTTTTCGTAATCGTCGAGTTGAGCTATACCCAAAGAGACGAACCTGATACCTGGGAGCCGCGAAAGGGTTGCCAGCGTCGTGTCCTTCATCTTTTAAAAACCTCTTTCGGCTAACTTCTCCAGAGAGACCAGACTAATGCTCAAAGGCCGACGCTCGGAATATAAGACTTGGTGCCGCATCTCTTCGTTGGCGATGAAGTCTAAGGGTCTAGGCCAGTCGGTGCTGACAACGGGGGTTTGGGCATTGAAGCCACCGTGGCTCATACGATAGGCCAGGGATAATGCCGGTGGTCCATTGTTACCTCGGGAAGTATCTTCGAGGAGGAAACCTTCTTTGCTCTTTTTCTCAGAGCCACAAGCTCGAAAGGGTCTAGTAGCAGTTGTAGATCTTCGAGATCGGAAGGAATCTGCCGACCGATAGCCATAAAAGCGTCGGTGAGGTCCTCATCAATCTGCGCCCCGCCAAACTCCCAGATCACTGTGCGTAATTTCGGAGAAGCATGCAGTGTCAAACCGTTGTCTATGCCCCAGAGGTGGTCAGAATTTGCGTCGACGAGGATATGGCCAGATTTCCTATCGCCGGAGTTGACTACCAGGTCGAAGGCGCATATCCGGATCATCTGCGGGTGAAGCTCTTCTCTATCTAAAAGAGAGAAGTAGTGTTGGCTGAAGTCGGCATCCACGAAGCGCTGTAGTGATCCTTCACCCAAGGGCAGGTCTGATCTGATGATTGTTTCAGGTACGGCTCCAATCCCTAAGTAGCGGTCCAGGAGGTAGGATGCGAGTTCCCGTTTATGTAAGCCCGGTGGGTAGTCCCAAAGAGGCCTCTCTCCTGCAACGGGCTTGTAAACCGCCCGTATCTTTTCGCCCCGGTAGCTGAGCTCAACGAGCAGTGTCGAATTTGACCCATAGGGGAGCCTACCGAGTATTTCGGCCTGCCCGAGAGTCATGATCTCTAGATAAAAGGAGCTGAGTTGCCGTTGGTCTTTGGACATACGTGTCCTCGATTGTCTAATGGATATCCGCATAATGGACATGGTGGCCGGCCAGAGCGGACTAGGCGTGTTCCTTCGATGCTCAGGTAAGCAGCCTGCTCCTTAGTGAGGCCGCAGCGAAACTTTCCGGCTGACTCGTCGTCGTCGAGCATCTCTGTGAACTCGACTTCTATGGTGTCGGTGGAGGAGCTGTAGCCGATTGCGATCTGACTCGCCGCCCAAATTGGAGTCATCGGCTCTTCGAGGGACACGTCCTCAGGGACGTGTCCTGGTCTATCCAGTCTCTCCAAGATACCCGTCAGGTACTCTACTAGAGAACTGATCTGTACCTTTTCAACCTTGATGGTGACGAGTTCCCCGAGATAGCTGCATTGGAGCAAGAACAGCCTAGCTCCTGGTTCACCTATGGCACCGACGGCTATCTTGTCGACCCTTGGAAACTCATAAGATGCGCCCAAGCTAGAAAGCTCCTTTTGTGATTGTGGGGGTGTAGTTGACTCCTTGTACGAAAGCTAGTCCGTCTAGGACGGAAATGTTCGATACCGACGTAGTGGAGATTAGGATCCGCTGAAATTGGTCGAGGTGCATGCCTAGGCAGTCTGCAACGAGGGCCTTGATCGGGTCTGCGTGGGAGAATGCCACGACTACTCCGCCTTTGTGCTTTTCAGCCACGTCTAGCATAAAGTTCCTCATTCGGTCGGACATCTCGATGAAGGACTCGCCATTTGGAAATCGAAAGAGAGATGGACGATTCTGCACGACCTTCCACTCTTTGAGTCGGTAGAGGGATTTTAGTTCGGCTCCGGTCCAATCTCCGAAGTCACATTCGAGGATATCCGAATGTTGGGTGATTGGGACCTTGGATAGCGAGGAGTAGGGCGCCGCTGTTTCTAGTGCTCTCTCCATGGGGGAGGAGTAGATCGCATCGGGCGAGGGAAAGGAATCGAATATTTTTTGAGCAATAGCCGCCGCCATCTCGACCCCCTCGTCGCTCAGATGGAGGCCGGCCGTTCGACCTGGCAGTATCTTGCCAGTAGTAGGTGTCTTGCCGTGGCGGACTAAAAGGAGGGTTGTAGCCTTTGGTCGCCTGCCCTTTGACCTAGAATTGGCCCCCGCTTCGGGCTGCGTTAGAGAAGCCGCTTTATGATTTGAACCTGAATCTTGCATCTGCAAATCAACGCTATACGCGGAGACGAGGATTGTCGACAGCTTTGATCGCTCTAGCTCTAACTCGCCTTATCGCTATTGGGCCACAAGACTGCGTGGACTTGTGGCCCAATAAAAAACTACCCAAAAAAACTAATTGAGCCTTTCGATGATCATCGCCATACCTTGGCCGCCACCTATGCACATAGTTTCGAGGCCGAAAGTCTTGTTGAGGGTCACTAGGTCGTTGATCAAGGTGCCCATGATCCGAGCTCCGGTCATTCCGAATGGATGTCCTATAGCGATGGCTCCGCCGTGGGGATTTAGCTGATTCTCGATTGATATTCCACTCTCGTCGCAAACCGGCAATACCTGGGCGGCAAAGGCTTCGTTTAGCTCCACTACGTCGATGTCGGAGATCTTCATCTTCGCTTGAGCTAATACTTTTGCGATAGCCTCAATTGGTCCAACCCCCATCAATTCTGGCGCCAGTCCCGATACCGAAGAAGCGACAATTCGTGCGAGGGGCTTTATCCCTAGCGCCTTTGCGCGGGTGTCAGACATAACCACGACCGCCGCTGCACCGTCATTCAGTGGGCAGGAATTTCCAGCGGTTACCCTGCCGTCCGGCCTGAAGACGCTTGGGAGGGTCGAAAGTTTTTCGAGACTGGTTCCTGGACGAGGGCACTCATCGACCGACACAACGCTACCATCGGGCAGGACGTACGGCGAGATTTCCCGATCGAAGAAGCCGTTCTTCTGTGCTTCGGTCGCCCTGTCCTGCGAGAGTTTGGCGAATTCGTCCATCCTCTGACGTGATACGCCGAACTTGTCAGCGACATTTTCAGCGGTGAAGCCCATAGGGATATACATGTCGTTGATATAGTCGCTGCGGCTCTTGTCCGTGAACCGGGGGTTCATGTCCTCTTTGTCGAAGCCTTTAAGTGAAGAGCGCGATACACTCTCGACTCCACCTGCAACGAATATCTCGCCTTCACCCGCCTTGATCGCGTGGAATGCCATCCTTATCGATTGCAGGGACGAAGCGCAGAATCTGTTAACGGTTGTGCCAGGAACGCTATCGCTTAGTCCGGCAAGTGCTGCAGCGTTTCTCCCGAGGTTCATCGACTGCTCGCCGTGTTGCATTGCCGCTCCGACGATTACATCGTCAATCTCGCTCGTGTCGAGCTGGGGAACCTTCTTGAGTGCTTCAGCGATGGCGAATCCAGCCATATCGTCTGGTCGTGCATTGATCAGAGCACCTTTAAAGGCCCTCCCGATCGCTGTTCTTGCTGTCGAAACGATTACTGCCTCTGGCATGTCTACCTCTCTCACAAATTGCTGCCCCAGTTATGTTACCAGATGGTCACTTAGCGCGGGTGCTTTTCCCTCGAATGTCTTCTAGCTATCCTGCCCATTTGAGTTTTCGGGCTTATTTGCCTCCTCTATCAGCTGTTTGTCAAGTTCTCGATCGATCCTTTTGGCCTGCCGGGCGTCCAGTTTGGACCACTGGAATGCGAGCACAAGCAGGCCAATTACGTTGGTAAATTCACCCAAGCCCCAGAGCAATGCACCCCCAGCATGGGTGTCAGCGACAGTGTGGGCAGGAGAGATCGAATTTCGCATCCCCATGATCGCAATACCTAAAAATGCCGAGAACGGAATTCCACTCAAGATGAATCCCAGCCTGGTAATGATTCCAGGGCGCCAAGGAGTCGGATCTGCTCCGATGGCGGTTGTCCAAAAGAGGAGGCCTACCACCAAGAATTGAAGGTGTGTGTAGTCGTGAAAGAGGGGGTGATTGAGGGATAACTGGTAGATCGGGGTGAGGAAGTAGATGTACATGGTTGCGAGATTTGCAATCCAGGTGAATGCCGGAAATGTTAGCATGCGAATCGGCTTCGAGTGCAAAAGGGCGACGATCTTCACCTGTACCTGCCTCGAACTCGCTTGGGTCGCCATGGTGAGTGGCGAAGCGAGGGCGATAAATATCGGAGCGAAGTTCATCAGCAATAAGTGCTGGATAACGTGCATTTCGAAGACCGAGTCATCATAACTTGCGAGCCCGGAACCCGTAGCCACCCAGATCAGGACGATTCCGGTTATGAAGGAGGCCGTTTTTGCCCCTGACCAATCTCGACCCCTGGCACTTAGTCGTCTTCGACCATGGATATAAAGGTAGATAGCGGCCAACTCCAACACGAGAGAGAAGATGGCTAAAGGATCTAGCTGGATGCCGAATAGCAGTTGATGAAGCCGTACTGGCGGTGAGGGAATTATGGTGAACGAGATCATCGGGAAGGGGTGTGGGGCGAGAAACTCCGGGCTTTCGCCTTAAGAAGGGATAGTCCTACCCGGGCGGTAGGCACGAGATCATCTCGTCGTTTGGATTTCCAGATCTCGCTGGATTTTTGGAGCTCACAATGGTGGTCTACGACTTCTTGCACGGTGACTCCTTCCGAGTTAGTTCTGCTGATCTCGTTTTATCCACGGCGACGCTACCGAAGTGGCCTCGTTGTCCTTGGTGACTACCGGCGTTGAGTGGTCTCTTCTGGCGAACCGGTGGCGATCCCTGGGGCTTGGCGGCTAAAGCAGTTAGAAGCCGAAGAGAACCGGCTCCATAAGGACGAAGGAGTCGCTGGCGATCGAGGTGAGGGGCGGTAGAACTTTCTCCTGAACAAGAGCAATGGTGGCTCCGATGGGTTCCGTCGCTGCCCCAACCGTTGTCTCGAGACTCGGGTTCTAGAGCAGGCTGGTGAAGCTTCTGCTGCTGGTTTTTCTTGCTCTTTCGCAGCGTGGTGCACCTCCATTGCGAACAACATGGCCTGGCCAGTCTTGACTATGGGACACTCCTGCCAACACGGGGCCTTAGCCTCGGGTGGTCGAGATGTGCCGGGTTCGTGCCTTTTTGGGCCTTCTACCCCGATACAGGCTAGGAGCCAACTAGTTTTCTCAGATCAGCTGGGCCAGTACTCTTTCAGCATGGCCGGTCGCCTTGACGTTATACATCGCCTGAACGATCAGTCCGTCTGGCGAAATCAAAAATGTCGAGCGGATGATCCCCTGAATGGTCTTGCCATAGTTCATCTTTGTGCCGTAGGCGCCGTAGGCCTTGATCGTCTCTAAGGCCGGGTCGGAGAGGAGAGGAAATCGGAGACCATATTTGTTACGGAACTTCCTGTGCGACTCGGGTGTGTCGGGAGATATCCCGATCACCGTTGCATGCGGAGAAATTCGATCGAGTCGGTCATTGAAGTCACAGGCCTCGGTGGTACATCCCGGAGTCATGTCTTTGGGGTAGAAGTAGAGGATTACCGCTTGACCATGGAGATCTTTTAGGCAGATCAGCTTTTCGTCCTGATCTGGCAGGCAGAACTGAGGCGCTAATCCTCCCACCGCTAATCTTGGGTTCTCGTTCATTCCTCTAACGATAGCCCATCTGGCAGATACCAGACAGTTCCTGGTAGGGCAATCTAGGCGAAC
>JAKAPB010000039.1 GCA_021823045.1 Actinomycetes bacterium
CGGTTTAACTCGAATCGGACCATTTCGGTATTTATAAATAAAAAATAATACTCTTCGGTTGGCTGCCGATGGACTCAACCGTCCCAGTCCGGAGTTTCGAGCCAATATCGTGTTGAGATGCCAGAGGGTCATCCTTGAACTTGAGAGATCGCTCTAGAAAAAGTCTTCACTCCCCGGCGGGGTTGGCGATTGTCGCTTTTCTGCTAGGCGGGCTATACCTGCTCGCCAGAATTCTCATTGCTGGTCAAGGAAATGCATCAGCTTTGATCGTGGCTGGCAGCAGCTATGTAAACGAGAACAAGCTTGGCATGCAGCTCCCAGTAATCCAAGGATCCGGGTACGATGGGCAGTTCTATTTCCGACTGGCACTGGATCCCTTTGCCACATCTCGGTCCTACGCTGGAATAACCTTTGACACTCCATATAGGGCGCAAAGGATCCTCTACCCGCTGCTGTCGTGGTTAGCATCTTTTGGTGATGCGCGCCTAGTCCCTTACGCGATGATTTTGGTCAATCTATTAGCTTGGACAGCAATCGCATTTTTTGCGGCTCTCATAGCCAAGGAGTCGGGTAGGCACCCAGCGTTCGGGCTGGCAGTAGCGGCCTTTCCCGGCTATTTCTTCAGCGTCGGTAGGGACCTTACTGAGCCTACCGCCGCAGCACTGCTGCTAGGGGCAATCTTTTGCATGCTAAAAAATCGATACTGGCTAGCTAGCCTTCTGCTCAGCCTCTCGGTACTGGCAAAAGAGACCAGCATGGTGCTGGCACTTTCGTTATTTGTCTACTGGCTTGTGAAGTTGATCGCCAATATAAGGACGACGAGAAAAGATGGCAACATACCCGTTTACTCTTGGCTCGCACCGCTCTTTGCATTTACCGTCTGGCAGCTTGTGATCCGCCTTACCGAGCAGCACGTGGTGCTTAGTAGTGATATATCAAGCAATCTTTCTCTGCCTTTTGTCGCAATGTTCCGCAGCATCTGGGATCGAACTCAACATCTCTTGCCCATCGGTAACTCTCTCTGGCTTTTGCAGTTCACGTCTCTAGCGATATTGGCCATACTTGCCTTTGCACGGTACCGCTCATACTCAATACCGGCATTCTTCAAAATTGCTTTCGTGGCAATGTTTGCGCTTACCATAAGTCTTTCGAGCGAGATTTGGCCCAATGACAACTACCTGCGCAGTATAGACCTGTTGTGGGTTTTCGGGTGGCTGATCGTAATCTACTCCGACAAGCCAATTCGCTGGTGGTACTATGCCTTATTTATCGCTACCGTGGCGAGTGCAGTGCAACTAGTAGTGTTCATCTAATTCAGCGACTGGTCGCAAGACGTCTGGATAAAAATTGACATCTCCACTTGAGGGGCCCCAGGAAAGCTGAGCCATCCGATATGTGAGTCGTACCTCCAAAATATGCCATGAAGACATTGCTTTGCTTTAACGCTAAGTTCCAAAGGTACCGGGCATACAAGCAATGGAGTGCAAGAGTAGGCACTTCGTGTTCTTGAGGATAGAGTAGTGCACCGAAACTGGTCTATTTACCCAACCTTCAGAGTGTCACACACTCCAGGAAGCTCGCAATCCCCGACCTGGAGGAAAGGGTTTTGAACTCGGCCAAAATTCGAGACTCGATCACGTATGGGCCGCTCTCGCTTGATCAAGCGTCGACAGCCGAATCACTTTCACCCTTGGCTATCGGTCGCTTGGGAATAAGATCTGTTCCGTGCCGACCTGGTCCCAAAAGCACCCTTACGTCCCGAGAACCGATCGGAACTCCGCAGGATGAACAGACCTGAATCGCTTCGCAAACCGACCCGCATCCATCGTGAACCATCAGCAGCGGTGGTCCGCCGGGAGCGGCATAACGGTCCCCCCACTGTCGCATCGCATTCAACACCGGCCAAAGGTCGTGTCCCTTGCTAGTGAGTCGGTACTCGTCGCGTGGCGGATGATCGCTATAGCGAACTCTTGCTAGCACTCCAGTGTCAACCAGTCGGGCGAGTCGCCGCTGGAGGATATTGCTGGATATTCCTAGGCGACTCTGAAATTCGTCGAACCTTGCCACACCGAGGAAAGCGTCGCGCACGATCAGCATGCTCCACCATTCGCCAATGACCTCCAGACACTGGGCGATCGAGCAGTCCATGCCGGAAAAGCTCTTATGTTCCATACATCCAAGTGTAGTCACTTGTATAATAGAAGCCATAGTGTATAATTGCTTGGATGAAGCAGTCGACCAAAGGAATACACAATTCTGAACCCGGCCATGGTGGCAGGTCGACCGCGGTATTCGTGGTCACGGCATTAGGAGCCTTTATGGCTTCGCTAGACCTATCGATTGTAAATGTAGCTTTTCCATCACTTGAACGCTCCTTCCCTCATGACGCTACTTCCACACTTGCCTGGGTCATAACCGGCTACAGCATCGTCTTTGGCGCACTCCTCGTCGTTGCGGGGAGAACTGCGGATCGTCTAGGCCGTCGCCTGGTCTTTTTCTGGGGTCTCGCTGTGTTCTGTGCAGGTTCGGCAATGTGCGGCCTGGCTCCTTCAGTTACAGTGCTGATAATCGGCAGGGTGATTGAGGGAACCGGTGCGGCAGCGATGCTTCCAGCGTCGTTAGGTCTCCTTCTCGGCGCCTTTACCGCTGAACGTAGGTCACAGATGGTGGCCTTGTGGGGAGGCATCGGAGCATTAGCAGTGGCAACAGGCCCCTCGCTCGGAGCCGGACTGATTTCCGCAGCCAGCTGGCATTGGATCTTCTATGCCAACATCCCCCTCGGTCTCGCTGCTTGGCTGTTCGGCCGGTGGGTTCTCGTCGAGTCGAAGACACAAAGTCAAGGGGCGGCACCTGACTATTTGGGTGCGCTACTTGTCGCCATGGCGCTGGCCGCAATCGTCTTAGGAATATCACAAGGGCCCGTCTGGGGTTGGTCAAGCACGCCAGAAATCGGCTCCTTCGCAGCCAGCATTGTCCTAGGTATCGCCTTCTTGGTCCGATCTTCCCACCACGTATCTCCGGTCCTTGACTTGACCCTATTTACCCAGCGATCCTTTACCGTAGCTAACGCTGCGACGCTCCTTTATGCGATGGGATTCTTCGCTATGTTGTTGGGTAACATACTCTTCCTTACCGGCATCTGGCACTATTCAATCCTCAAAGCCGGTCTGGCAATAACTCCAGGACCCCTGGTTGTGGCAGCTGTCTCAGGACCAGCTGGCAGGTTGGCATCGCGAATCGGTTTCCGCCCGGTCCTCACCATCGGCTCTACACTATTCGCTGGTGGCTTAGCATGGTATGCGCTTCTTATCGGTCTCCACCCCGCTTATCTCGCTCTGTGGCTTCCCGCCACCCTCATTGCCGGCCTTGGAATCGGCTTCACATTCCCGGTACTAAGCGCTGCGGCGGTATCCAGTCTTCATGCCGAGCGCTTCGCCGTGGGAAGTGCAGTAAACCAGACCGCCAGACAGATCGGAGGTGCCTTTGGTATCGCCCTTATGGTAGTTATCCTCGGTTCGACCCACAGTTCCCTCCCTGATCTCGCAAATTATCATCACCTATGGTGGTATGCAGCGTCGATGGCAGCAATGTCCGGCCTGGCAAGTCAATTCATTCGTCCTCGCAGTCCAGAGTCTTTGGCTTACTAACGCAACAAACTCGCCCGCAAGCGTCAAATGGAAAGGCTGCAGCACTCTCCAGTAGCAGCTGTCTAGGCCGAACCTACCCCCACCCGAAGGGGCTAATGGGATTACTCCACTTGAGGGGCCGCTGCAAATTATCGAACTTTACCAAGGTCTACAGTAGTTAAATTTGTGGACCTTGAGTCACACGATACGAACCGCTTGAGCGTCGGTCTTCCACGATTCACGCTATAATTATGTACATGACCACACTACCCATCGCCGATGCTCGAGCTCAGTTGTCCAAATTGGTCGACGAAGCCAGTTCAACCCACGAACGTTTCGAAATAACGAAGAACGGACATCGAGCCGCCGTACTCATGGGGGCAGACGACTACGACGCCATGCGTGAGACGATTGCCGTACTTTCCGACTCGGCGCTCATGCTCGACCACCACGAGGGCGTGCATGCACTCTCAGAAGGTGATGCCCTCAACGGTGATCAGCTCGCTTTGGCCATGAAAAATGCCGGGCACAGTGTCGACACCAAGTAGAGACCGACATAGCCTCCTGGTCTCCCGTCCCGCAGCAAAGGTTCTCACCGACACGCTCTCCAAGAAAGTCGCTTACGCGGTGTACGAATTCATCTCCGGACCTTTGGTCGACGACCCCCGACGCGTCGGAAAACCACTCGGACCACCATTGGCACCGGCCTACTCGGCGCGCCGCGGTGACTATCGGGTGCTGTATCTGATTGATGAAGCCACGCACACTGTCAAGGTCACCGCGATCAGACACCGGACCGACGCATATCGGTCGTGAATCACCATGATTGGTCTCGGCCGTCGTCGAACGGTTCGCCCCTTAGGATTTTGTGGGCGCTAACGGACTCGAACCGCCGACCTCAGCCGTGTGAAGGCTGCGCTCTAACCAACTGAGCTAAGCGCCCTAAGGATAACGAACCTACCATGATTACCAATGACCCACTGCGCTGAAACTCCAGTGAAATAACTTAAGGTACTGGTGCAATACGGAATCTGCGCTACCAGTCTGCCACACTGTCTTGAGCTCCGAATCCAATAGGCACTTACCCCAAGACTTGCTCCAAGTGCCATTGCAGGACCTTGCTCTGACCAGCTTCACACCCAGTCCCAAATCTGAAGTCGAGACCCATCTCCTTCAAAAATTCACAGATATAGGTTCAAGTAACCGCGCACCAAGCGGTTGCTCCCCAACACTGAAGATAGACCGAGCACGAGGGTACTGCAAATTTTCAATCCGGAGTTCTAGGCATGCCCGGTCGGCTAATTAGAACCTGGTTAGATACTTCCATCCCAAGCACAGGATGAAACTCGCAACGGCTACGGGATAGCCTCGGGGTGCCTACCATAAAACACCACAAGTCCTCTGGGCGTGGATCGCTCAAATCTCCCAAATTATCCATCCAGATGACTCAAGCAGAACCCACACATAGTGCATAGACTGAGAGCCGTGAAAACTCCTTTGTCTAAGACGGAGCAGAAGGTTGGCTTTGCGGTCCTTCTGTACGCCCTCATCGCTATCAGCGCTCTTTGGATACCAAAATTTAGTGAGCATGTCGCCAAGGGGGTGAAGAGCGATCCCAAGCTCTATCTCGCCGAGGGTATCGCACTAATCGCCATTGCAGCGCTATCTGTTTGGAGGAAAAATCGGATCCTGGCTGGTGGCTTCACGATTCTCGTCGCCTTTGGTCCCTGGGGGTCGCTTATAGTTTTCGCCCTTCCAATGCTCGCCTTTGGAAGCTTCACCCTCTTCAAGAAGGATCCAGAGGTCATGAAGCGACGCCGCGAAGAGATTGCCAGAAAGCGTCAGGAGAAGGCAAATAAGCCATCCACAGCCGGTCCAGACGGAAGGTCACTTCCTCAGGCTTCGAAAAGATATACGCCTCCAGCAAAATCCAACTCAAGGTCCCGAACAAAAAAGTAGCTTTGTTCGCGTCGCAGACAAGATCGAATTTGCGCCTAGTCTAAGGCACTGCCGGAAGGCAGAAAGGTTGGACCCTTGATTGGTCAGTCGCTAGCTGGAAAAAGAATATTCCTAACCGGAGGTACGGGCTTTGTTGGCACGGCCTTTGCTGAGCGTGTCCTTCACAACCTGCCCGACACTGAACTCGTCGTATTGGTACGGCCCGGGCGTCGCGCAACCGCCGATGACAGGATGCGGCGAGAAATTCTAAACAACAACTGCTTCGACTCCCTGAAAGAAGAGCTGGGCAAGGAAGGGTTTCAAAAGCACATCGCAAGCAGAATTTCCGCCATCGCTGGCGATGTTTCGAAAGATGGTCTAGGGCTGAACGAAGAGGGACTACTGATCCTTGGAAGCTGCGATGTCGCTGTCCACTCCGCAGCTACAGTCAGTTTCGACGCCCCGTTGGATTCTGCCATTGAAGTCAACCTGCTCGGGCCTTCTCGGGTCGCCGAAACCTACCGCAAGGCCCTCGAAATAGCTGGCCGTCAAGGCAAGATGGTGTCGGTATCGACGGCCTATGTAGCGGGCTCGAGAAAAGGTAAGGCCTTTGAGGTCTCGCTCAAGGACTCCCCCCTCTATCCCGACCTCCCATGGAGACAAGAGGTTGAAGCAGCTAGAAGGTTGAAACTTGAGATCGACAGCCAAAGTCGTTCCCCTGAGAAGCTGAAACAGTTCAGGGATGAGGCCCAGTCCGCCTATGGGGCAGCCGGAGTGGCCCTGCTAGCTCAAGAGACCGAGAAAAAACGGGTCGATTGGGTCAGAAAGCAGATGGTCCGGCTCGGACAGGCTCGGGCTCAAAGTCTCGGATGGGCCGATGCCTACGCCTACTCCAAGGCACTCGGCGAAATTGCCTTAGAGGAGAACAAGGGGAGCCTCGCCGTCTCAGTGGTGAGACCATCCATCATCGAATCCGCCCTCCAACTCCCCTATCCCGGATGGATCAGGGGATTCCGCATGGCTGAACCGATAATTGTCTCCTTTGCCCGTGGACTCCTAGGTGAATTTCCAGGCGTACCGGAAGGAACTGTCGACGTAGTACCGGTAGACCTTGTGGTTTCGGCTATCCTGGCCGCCTGCGCCATCGACCCTTCCGACACGATGAAGTTTTACCACGTCGCATCTGGATCGGTAAATCCATTAAAATATGGTCAGCTCGTCGACCTAGTCACCTCTTTCTTCGGCGAGAATCCAGTGCTTGACTCCAAGGGACAGCCCATCGCCCTTCCAAGTTGGAAATTCCCAGGCCGGGGCCGGGTA
This sequence comes from Actinomycetes bacterium, assembly GCA_021823045.1. Next base: position 6,885 of record JAKAPB010000039.1, read on the forward strand.
CAGGGGCAGTTGAAACGGGCAACCAAGATCTTGTCGATCGCAGAATCAGTCTCCACGAGACTTCCAATTCGTTCCAAGCAGCTGGAGGGTGCCGGTGGTCTAACCGAGAAGCGGGAAACCGCCGAGCGAGCGCTCGGATACGTTGAGCTCTACGGGGCTTACGTTGAGACCGAGGCGATCTATCAGGTCGACAATCTGATGCAGCTCAGAGACCTCCTGGACGAAAATGACCTAGCACATTTCGACTTCGATCCAAAGCAGATCGAATGGGAATCTTTCGTCTATAACGTCCATCTTCCCTCAGTCGTAGAGCATTCTCGAATAAAAATGACCTTTACCAAAAAGACCGGGCCGACCAAGAGAGAACGCACGCTCGCTTCTCTACTGGCCCCGTCCCCTTCGCTCGTCGCCTTCGACCTCGAAAACACCCTTCTTGCAGCTAACGTCGTCGACTCATTCAGCTATCTAGCAACCTCCCACCTAGACCGGGGTGATTCGACCACTTTAGCCCTTGGCCTACTCGCAGAGGCGCCGAAGTTGCTAGCTCTTGACCGGCGAGATCGCACGGACTTCCTGCGCTACTTCTATCGGCGCTACAAAGGGGCCGACAGGGCCCAGCTTGAGGCTTATTCCTGGGACCTTTTCGATGAATATCTACTAAAAAAGGCCTTCCCAAAGGGTATCCAGCGGGTCCGCGAACACCGCAGAGTTGGGCACAAGACGGTGTTGATTACCGGGGCCCTAGACTTCATCGTCGCTCCATTCGCCCCGCTTTTCGACAAGATCATCGCTTGCGAAATGGTTGTTGACGAAGGCGGTCGGCTAACTGGCGAAGTACTCAAAGCACCGCCTATCGGCGAAAACCGGGCGGCGATCCTGCTCGAATGTGCAGAGGAGTTCGGGATCGAACCCGCCAACACCATCGCATATGCGGATTCAACATCTGATCTGCCGATGCTGGAAGCCGCAGGTCAAGCCGTTTGCGTAAACGGCGAAGCTAGGCTCCTACAAATCGCAAAGAGGCGCGGATGGCATACCGAAAACTGGGAAAAGGCGAAAGGCGGATACCCACTGCACCTTCCGATTGGGGTTAAGAGATGAAGGCATTAACCGTCGAAGCCAAGCTCAGAAAGTTTGCATTTGCCAAGGTTTTGTCGATGACGCCGAGCTCTTCTAGTATCAAGTATGGTCCTTTGAGCCTGGCGGACATAGATCCTAAGCGTCCACCAAATAGTGATTGGACCTCCGCTAAGCCTCGGCTGAGTGGTATCTGCGGCTCGGATATTGCGACCGTACTCGGCTCAAGCTCTAGATACTTTGAACCGCTCACTAGCTTTCCATTCGTCCCCGGCCACGAAGTCGTAGCTGACGTGACATCCGAAGACGGAGTGACATCACGAGTAGTATTGGAACCCGCTTTGACTTGTGCTACGAGGGGGTTGCCACCTTGTCGATGGTGCCAAGTTGGTCAAACGAACCGCTGCGAGTCGATTCTTCTCGGCAAAATCAAAAAGGGCATCCAGACCGGCTACTGCTCCTCGACCGGGGGTGGCTGGTCCCAAGAATTCTTAGCCCATAAAAGCCAGATACACGCGATCCCCGAGTCGATGAGCGACAAGGATGCAGTGATGGTCGAGCCCCTTGCTTGTGCGCTGCACAGCGCCCTAAGGATAGACCTAAGAAGGGTCAACAGGGTGGCGGTACTGGGCTCTGGGACTATAGGTCTACTCACTACCGCTGCACTTAGATCTCTTTCGGCAGATATCGAGATAGTTGCGGTGGCAAAGTACTCGACACAAAAAGCTGCGGCGAAGTCTTTGGGAGCCGACCAGGTCATCGAACCATCAGTATTCAACAGGACGTCGAGGAGGAGTTCTGCTTCGATGCGGGCGGGATCGTGGCAAAGCCACGGATTCGATGTCACCTTTGATTGCGTCGGCAAGTCTGAATCGATTTCACAGTCGATCTCCGCAACCACTCCCGGTGGGAAGGTAGTGCTTGCTGGTATGCCCTCCATCTCGAGGGTTGACCTCGCACCGCTTTGGCATCGAGAAATTGAGCTCGTGGGGAGCTACGCCTACGGGAGCGAACCAGCTGTTGATGCCCTCAGGGACCTGCTTGGTCGGTCACTGGTCGCAGTTGACGACTCTGGCAGGTTCCGCACCTTTGACCTTGCTATTGCGCTTTCTGAGCAGCTGAGCCTAGGCAACCTCGTTACCCACACTTTTAGCCTCGATAACTACGAAGAGGCTATCAATCTAGCCGCTCAAGCCGGGGGGCGCGGAGCAATAAAAGTAGCGTTTGACCCCCGTAAGAAACGAGCCAGAGAACAGGAGAACAGATAATGAGCCCAAGACCTGGCTTTGTGCTGGAGGTCGATCGATCGACCCCGCCAACGCTGTTCTGGCACGGCGAAGGATTCCGGCTCGAAAAGCTACCAGTCGGTTCCCGTGTGATCTATCCGCCAGAACCACTTGAGGGCATAAAAGACCCGAGAAGTGCCATCAGGGAAGCACTAGACAACCCAACGGGTGATTCAGAACCGCTAAGCGCCATTTTGAAGCCGAACATGCGAGTTGCCGTATGCTTTGACGACGTTTCCCTTCCTCTTCCCCAAATGCAGGCACCAGATGTTAGGCAACTGATCATCGAAGAGGTGCTCGAGAGACTTGCAAAAGCGGGGGTCGAGGACGTCCGATTAATCGCAGCCCTGGCCCTGCATCGAAGGATGACCGACTCAGAATTAGAGCACGCTTTAGGCAAGAGAGTCTACGAAGCGACTAAGTCCGCCGGAATCCTGACGCAACACGACGCCGAAG
>JAKAPB010000040.1 GCA_021823045.1 Actinomycetes bacterium
TGAAGTGGATGCCCAGAGCAATGAATTTGGTACTGCAAGGGTGAAGCGTGGCTTAGCCGAGATGCTTCGTGGCGGGGTGATCATGGATGTGGTCAATGCTGGACAGGCCAAGATTGCCGAGGACGCTGGCGCCGTAGCGGTAATGGCTTTAGAGAGGGTTCCCGCCGATATAAGGAGGGATGGTGGCGTCGCTCGTATGAGCGATCCAGCCCTAATCGAAGAGATTCAGGCTACCGTGACCATTCCAGTAATGGCTAAGGCCAGGATTGGCCATTTTGGTGAGGCGCAGATCCTTCAGGCGATGCAGGTGGACTATATAGACGAGAGTGAAGTCCTTACCCCTGCGGACGAGGCTTATCACATCGATAAATGGTCCTTCGATATTCCTTTCGTCTGTGGGGCAACCAATCTAGGGGAGGCGCTCCGACGGATCTCCGAGGGCGCCGCAATGATTCGATCTAAAGGCGAGGCCGGCACTGGCAATGTAGTTGAAGCAGTTAGGCATCTGCGTTCTATAACTTCTGAGATCAGAAAGATTATTTTGGCCGACCCCGCAGAACTATTTGGGATTGCGAAGAACCTGCAGGCGCCTTATGAACTAGTTTCTGAGATTCATCGGACTCATCATCTTCCGGTTCCGCTGTTCTGCGCCGGGGGTCTGGCTACTCCGGCCGACGCGGCACTAGTTATGCAACTTGGGGCAGAAGCGGTTTTTGTGGGATCGGGAATCTTCAAGTCAGGGGACCCAGCAAAAAGGGCCAGGGCCATCGTAGAAGCGACGACCCACTACATGGATCCTACGATACTGTTGAAGGTCTCTAGGAATCTCGGAGAGCCTATGGTCGGGATCAACGCCGATGAAGTTGACGTAAAGATGGCGGAGCGCGGCTGGTAGTCGGTGGGATTAATTGTTGGCGTGCTTGCGTTGCAAGGAGATTTTCAAGAGCATGCCCGAACGCTCTCGTATCTAGGTGTGGCTTCAAGAGAAGTTCGTAGCCCTAAAGACTTAATTGGAATTGAGGGCCTGATACTTCCTGGTGGCGAATCTACCACCATATCGATGCTTCTTGGGTCGTCTGGGCTTTTCTCAGCAATAGGTGACGCGATCAAAGATGGCCTCTTTGTGTTTGGAACCTGTGCGGGGATGATCCTGTTGGCCAGAGAAGTACTCGATGGAAGATCGGATCAGAGTGGCTTTGCTCTGATGGATATATCGGTAAGGCGAAATGGATTTGGTCGACAGATTAGATCATTTGAGGCTGATCTTTTGGTCAAAGGGATCGAAGGTCCACCGATCAGGGCGGTTTTCATCAGGGCTCCCGTAGTCGAGAAGGTCGCTAAAGAGGTAGAAGTATTGGCCGAGGTCACCTATAGCTTCGATGACTACTCGAATAGGGTAGTCCCGGTAGTCTGTGGTCAGGATCGACTGTTGGCGTGCTCGTTTCACCCAGAGCTTACGAGTGACTCGCGCTTGCACCAGTTGTTCATATCGAAGATTCTGTCAGAGAAATAGCGAGGAATAGATGTCTGGACACTCCAAATGGGCAACTATAAAGCACAAAAAGGGAGCCCAAGACCAAGCTCGTGGGAAGCTCTTTGCTAAGTTGATTCGTCAAGTCGAGGTTGCAGCTCGAGAGGGTGGTGGAGACGCTAGTTCCAATGCGACCCTGCGGACGATGTTTGCCAAAGCACGTGAGGCCTCTGTTCCGTTAGACACAATCGAACGCGCGATCAAGCGCGGCACAGGTGAGTTGGAGGGCGTTAGGTACGAGCCGGTCTCTTATGAAGGATATGCATCGAGTGGGGTCGCAATTATTGTCGAATGCTTGACGGACAATAGGAACCGAACCGGAGCCGACGTGAGGTCCTGCTTCTCGAAAAATGGCGGCGCAATGGCAGAGCCTGGGGCAGTGGCCTGGCAGTTTGAGCGTAAAGGTCAAATTGAACTCCCACGGGATTTAGACGAAGATGAGGTTACCTTGGCGGCGATCGAGGCAGGGGCCGAAGACGTTGCCGACAACGGGGAAACCTGGATGATTATCACGGGTCCGTCAGACCTCGCAGCCGTAAGGTCTGGTCTAGAAGGCGGCGGATATAAGATTCTTTCTACAGAGCTAGGACTGGTGCCGAGCTCAACGATCGAAATTAATTCTGAAAACGATGCCCGTAAGATACTCAAACTCATAGACGCACTCGAAGATAATGACGATGTGCAGAACGTGTTTTCAAACTTTGACATTCCAGACGAGATCATCGAAGCTTTGGAGGGATAGTCAGTTGGAAGTTTCTGTGGGTGATATTGCGCCCGACTTTACACTGTTTGGAGTGCCAGACGGCGAGTATCAACTTAAGGCGTACCGTGGACAGCCGGTTGTTCTCGTCTTTTATCCAGAGGATCACACCCCCGTTTGTACGGCTCAACTTAGGTCGTATTCTACGTCGTTAAAGGAGTTTGACTCTTTCGGAGCCAAAGTTTTCGGAATTTCGGCCCAAGGAGCAAAGAGCCACGCACTGTTCGCAGAGAAAAACCAAATCTCGTTTCCTTTGCTCTGTGACGAGGAAAAGGAAGTGGCGGAACTCTACGGAGTTCTTGGACCTCTGGGGTTCTATCGGAGATCGGTATTTGTCCTCGATAGTGAAGGTGAAGTGGTATACGCCAAGCGCACCCGAGCGGGTTTGACGTTCCAGCCTACAGAAGAACTGATAGACGCTCTAAGGTCCGTCAGCTAGCAAGTGGACGCTAAATTGATCTAAGGTTGTAGTATCGAACGTATGTATGTTATCGGTATTGATCCTGGGCTAACTCGGTGTGGGTACGCGGTATTGCGATCCTTTCCCGCCAAGTCGATTGAGTGTGCCGGGGTAATCGAGACGTCGCCGGATCTTGGAATCGAGCTGCGTTTAGCTGAGCTATTTGCAGAGCTTTGCCAACTCTTTACGGAGTTTCCTCCGGAAGTGGTCGTAGTGGAGCGAGTCCTATTTCAGACCAATGCCAAGACGGCAATGAGCGTCGGACAGGCTTCAGGAGTGGCACTAGTAGCCGCAGCCAGGTCCTCTGCCTCGGTGGTGAGCTATTCATCGAATGAAGTTAAGATGACCCTCTGCGGTACTGGCTCAGCAACAAAGAGCGAAGTGCAAAAGATGGTCGAGATAGAGTTTTCTCTAACCAAACTGCCCGAGCCACCAGATGTAGCCGACGCTATCGGTCTCGCATATCATCACCAGGTCTTGAGCGAGAGAGTTAGAGCATTTTCCGGGGGCAAGAGGTGATAGTTCAGCTAACAGGGGAGGTGTTGGGACCTGAGGATGATGATTCCGTCGTAGTTCTGGTTGCTGGCGTTGGTTACCAGGTCGAAGTGGTCAAGTCGGCGCTAGGCCAGTTTAGATCAGGGGAGACCGTGAGTCTCTACATTCGCTCCGTAACCAAAGAGGACGGGACCCAACTTTACGGATTCTCGGAAAAGGCCGATCGGGTTGGCTTTGACTTGCTCCGCAAGATCCCCGGGATAGGTCCGAGCGCTGCAATGTCGCTATTGGGAACAATAGGTCGAGAAAGACTTTGGAAGGCCGTCGAGGAGTCGGACCTCGACACTATTTGTGTCGCTCCCGGCGTCGGCAAGAAGTTAGCCCAAAGACTTATAACCGAGCTTTCGGGACGTTTGCCTAAAGATCTCCTGGTTGGAAGGACGCACGCCGTAGGGCAGACGGGTACCGAGCTGGAGTCTGAGGTGACATTGGCCCTATTGGGCCTAGGGTTTGACAAGGGAGAAATATCGGTCACTTTGCCTCTCGTTCCAGAGGGCGCTTCGGTGGCTCAGGCGATTCGGTTCTGTTTGAGGAGTATGGCTAGGTGAGTCCTAGGCGCGAAGTTGTAGCCAACGCAGATAGAGAAGGATTTCCGGCGGGGGAACAAGCTAGAAGTAGAGGGATTGTGGACCCAAGCTTTAACCAGGATTGGGATCAGGAGTCGTCAAACGAAAATCTTCTAAGACCGACAAGACTTTCGGATTTTGTCGGACAGAGAGACTTGGTAAAGCGAATTGGAATTGTATTGGAGGCGGCGAGGCTGCGAAAGCAGCCGGTCGATCATTTCCTATTTGGTGGACCTCCAGGTCTAGGGAAGACCTCACTGGCTTCACTGATCTCTAATGAGATGCGAGCAAATTTCAGGGTCACCTCCGGGCCAGCTCTTGTTAGGCAGGGTGACTTAGCGGCGATACTTTCAGATCTAAAAGAGGGAGATGTTCTTTTTATCGACGAGATTCATCGCATTCCTCATCAGATAGAGGAGATGCTCTACATTGCGATGGAAGACTACAAGATAGACGTTCTGGTTGGTAAGGGGCCAACTGCCCGGTCGGTTCGCATCGACCTTGATCACTTCACACTCGTCGGTGCGACCACCAGGGTTGGGATGCTGACCGGACCGCTTCGTGACCGCTTTGGGGTAATTGGCAGGCTGGAGTTCTATTCGGTGGAAGAGCTCCATTCCATAGTCCTTCGCGCCGCCAGGATCCTTAATATTGCAATTGACGACGATGCTGCCCACGAGGTTGCTATGCGATCTCGTGGAACCCCGAGATTGGCGAATCGACTTCTGAAGAGGGTCAGGGACTACTCAGAGGTTGAGGGGAGAGTCGAAATAGACCTAAAGACGGCAAGAGATGGCCTTCGGGTATTTGGTGTGGACCAACTTGGTTTAGACTCGATTGATCTCAAGATCCTTTCATTGCTCTGTACTAACTTTGCTGGTCGCGGGGTCGGCCTTGGCTCGCTGGCCGTATCGCTGGGTGAAGATAAGGAGACCTTAGAAGATTTTTACGAACCTTTTTTGGTTCAAAGCGGCATGGTGTTGAGGACGCCAAGGGGCAGAGTCGCAACCGAGATGGCCTACTCTCACCTTGGACTTAACTATGTTCCCGATTACAACTTGCCGATGGAGGATCTGTTCACCGGGATCGACGAAGAATAGGTCTTTCCGGACAACACTCTATTCTTTTCGTGACTTACATTCGGAAAGAAGCAGGTTTTTGTAGGATAGACCTAGCTATATCGTCGGCCAATACCAGTTCGTCTTGATCGGAAAATGCCAAGGTTAGGCGGATTGCTGGGTATTCTGGACCGTCGAGCCAGTAGTGGTTTCCCGGGGCGGCAGCGATGCCCTTTGAGGCCAATGAGACGAGAGTTTGAGTCTCGTCATCTACGGGAATCCATAAGTTGAGACCGTCGGTAGTTGCAGGGATCCCCTTCAAGTCGCCCATCCCTCTCTCCAAAAGCAGACGGCGACGACGATAGATCCTCCTTGCATCCTTTATGTGGGCATCGGTTTTCGGATCATTCAGAAGATTGGCGAGTATGTGCTGGAGTGTTTTAGAGGTCCAGGCAGGGCCGAGTCGGCGCCTGGATTCGATCTTCTCGATCAGCTGGCTGGGTGCAAAAATTGCGGCAATTCTAAGGTCCGGGCCATGTGATTTGGAGAAGCTAATGATATGTGCGGTTATCTCGGGGAGAAATCGGGCGAAAGAGTCGAACTCGGAGAAGGAGATCAAGGCTGAGTGGTCGTCTTCGATAATAGAGAAGCTCGACTTTGAGGCTTGGATCACCTCTGCAAGTCTTTTGGTGCGTTGTATCCCTCTCGAACAACCAGTTGGATTTTGGGATCGAGGTTGAGTAATCAGTATTCTGGACCCGTTAATTATCGCCTTTTCTAGGGAATCTGGAACTACTCCATGGGAGTCCAAGTCGAGTGGTGCTGGAACCAATGCGTTTGCCTCAACTAAATCAAAGATTGCCGGGAAGTTTGGATTTTCTACTGCTACTACATCTCCCGGTGATGCGATCTCCTTCAGTAAGCGGTCAATGGCATCGAGAGACCCGTCCACCACCGTCAAGTCGGAGTGTCTCTTTGAAAATGGAAATAATTCATATAGCTTTTCCGCTAGTTCTCCGAGTACCGGATCTTCGTGGTATCCCGAAGCGGAAAGATCGTATATCCGCTCGAAGTTGCTCGGTGATAACTCAGGCAGGAGGCGTTTGTCCGGGAAGCCTAGTGATAGATCCACCATGGAATTAGGATGGTTAGCGACTGGATTCCACCTGGGCTGGTCTTGACGAATTGCCAGCTTAGGGCCATGGGTAACGAAGGTTCCGCTCCTGCCCTGTCCGACTATGTAGCCGAGTTCAGACAGTCGTCGCCAAGCCAGGCCTACCGATGTTGGGCTCATCGCAATTTCAGATGCCAACTTGCGAATAGGCGGGAGTCGCTCGCCTGGCTGGAGTTTCTGCTCATTGAACAGATCAATGTAAGTGGCGATCAGGCCCTTTACACTTCTCTCTCCGGCTGCGACTATGGCAGAGGTCAACTCATCTTCTGAAGACCGCCAATCCATTTTTCTCACAGGCGTTTGGCTCAAAATGCTTCTCCCTCAGTGCGATCGCACGCCGCAAGTGATCTTTTTCTTACAGATTCTATTGTAACGGTACAATAATTAGTACAAAAGGCGTTACATAAACTGCTAGGGTTTAATTGTTTTTGAACTTTGGCTAAGAAGTGGGGGAGAAGGTGGCTTCTGACGATCTCTTGAGGCGCCATAAGGCTGTTCTGCCTAGGTGGATTGCACTTTACTATAACGAACCTATTGAATTGGTTTCGGGTTCTGGCAGACACGTAACTGCATCAGATGGTCGGACCTACCTGGACTTCTTTGGTGGAATCCTCACGACCATGACCGGGTATGCAGTCCCTGAGGTAGTTGAGGCGATTCAAAGCCAGGCTGCAAAGATGATTCATTCATCGACCCTATACCTGATATCTCCGATGATCGAATTGGCGGAGAAGATTTCAGCCTTGTCGGGCATTGAGGATGCGAAGGTCTTCTTTACGACTTCGGGAACCGAAGCAAACGATGCGGCACTCCTTCTTGCCAGCGGTTATCGGCGGTCTAACCAAGTATTTGCGGTTAGAAACAGCTATCACGGACGGTCGTTTTCGTCACTGGCTGTAACCGGTAACAGTGGTTATTCGCCGACTTCATTTAGTCCGCTGAATGTGACTTACCTCCAGGGCGGTTCGAGACTGCGCGGTCCTTTAGCCGGGCTTTCAGATTCGGAATATACCAGGAGGGGAGTAGAGGACCTCGAAGATATTCTTCAAACTTGCACCTCTGGGGATGTAGCGGCACTTATTGCCGAACCGATCCAAGGTGTGGGGGGTTTTTCAATGCCGCCAGATGGCTATTTTGGTGCGCTCAAGGAGGTGCTTGACAGGTGGGGTATCCTTTACATCTCTGACGAGGTCCAGACTGGCTGGGGTCGTACCGGCCAGCACTTCTGGGGATATCAGGCTCATGGTATTAAGCCCGATCTTATTACTTTTGCCAAGGGAATAGGTAATGGAATGGCCCTCGCTGGCGTGATTGCAAAGCCCGAGATTATGGATTCACTGGCAGCTTCGTCAATTTCAACCTTCGGTGGCACTGCGCTCGCCACCGCAGCAGGTAACGCCAATCTCGACTACCTACTGTCAAACGACTTGCAAGCAAATGCGCTTCGAACTGGGAAGATAATCTTTGATCGTATTAAAGGGCTCGTAGGTGAGGTGCCTATCGTGGCGGACGTCAGGGGTAGGGGACTGATGATCGGCGTAGAGATCTGCGAGCCAGGTACCGTCGTGGCCTCCGCCGCCCTCGCGTCTGCGGTTGCCGAAGAGGCGAAGTCCAAAGGTCTGTTGGTGGGAAAGGGTGGTCTCCTGGGCAACGTCCTGCGAGTTGCACCGCCGCTTTCTATCACCGAAGATGAAGCGGTGGAAGGGGCTGAAAAGCTCGCCCTATCAATTACCGAAGCTTCAAAAGCGGCCGCTGGTTGACTCGCATTTTCGCTGTTCAAAGATGCCTAGATCGGCTTGATCTTGGATAGTTCGGTGAATTAGCTTATGAATCAAGACAGGAAGATAGATGACTTTAGAAATGATTCCACATTTTATTGACAACAAGTCGGTCCCCTCTAGGTCTACTCGCACATCGGAGGTGTTTAATCCGGCTACCGGCGAAGTGACAAAACTGGTCGGACTGGCCGATTCCTCCGAAGTCGATGAAGCGGTGTCGTCGTCTGCTATTGCCTTCGCTTCGTGGAGCGAGACCTCATTGGTCCAGCGGACGAGGATACTGTTCGCTTTCCGTGAGATACTCGAAGAACGTGCACAAGAGGTAGCGCAGCTGATTACTCAGGAACATGGCAAGGTTCTCTCGGATGCATTAGGCGAGGTGAAAAGGGGACAGGAGGTACTCGAATTTGCCTGTGGCATACCTCAACTTCTAAAAGGGTCCCTTTCGGACCAGGTCTCTAGGGAGGTCGATACCTATTCGATTAGACAGCCATTAGGGGTAGTAGCAGGTATTACGCCATTCAACTTTCCTGCAATGGTCCCGATGTGGATGTTCCCGCTCGCCATAGCCGCCGGGAACGCCTTTGTTCTCAAACCATCAGAGAAGGATCCCTCGGCTTCTTTTCTCCTAGCTGAGATGTTCAGAGAGGCTGGGCTGCCCGAAGGTGTTTTTAACATAATCCAAGGCGATAAGGTCGCAGTCGATGCCCTTCTGGAGCATCCGAAAGTGAAGGCGATAAGCTTCGTCGGGTCAACACCTATAGCCAGGTATATCTACGAGCATGCAGCGGCGAAAGGGAAGCGAGTCCAGGCTCTTGGCGGTGCCAAGAACCACATGATCGTCTTGCCCGATGCCGACGTGGAGAACGCTGCTTCGGCCGCGGTTTCGGCGGCATACGGATCGGCTGGCGAGCGCTGTATGGCAATCTCAGTAGTTGTTGCAGTGGGCGGCGTCGCTGAGGAACTCGTCGCAGCAATTCAAACTAAAATGGCAGATCTCAAAATAGGCCCGGGAGATCTGGTCACCTCGGAGATGGGCCCGTTGGTGACGAGGGCTCATCGTGACCGAGTCGCCAGTTACATCGACTCTGCGGTTCGCCAGGGAGCAAAGGTCATTACCGATGGGCGGAGCCATCCTCTATATTCCGGCGATTCCGGCGGTTTCTATCTCGGTGCTTCGTTGGTCGATGGAGTTCGCCCGGAGATGGACGTCTATAAGGACGAGATTTTTGGGCCGGTGCTTTGTGTTGTACGGGTGGAAGGATTCCAGCAGGCAATTGAGTTGGTAAACGCCAACCCATACGCTAACGGGGCGGCAATTTTTACCAGGGATGGAGGTGCGGCCAGGCGTTTTCAGAGATCAATAGATGCGGGTATGGTGGGAATCAATGTACCCATACCGGTGCCTGTTGCGTACTACTCTTTTGGCGGAGCGAAGGATTCCCTTTTTGGGGACACCCACGTCCATGGAGAAGATGGAGTTCGCTTCTATACCAAGGTCAAGGCGGTGACCTCGCGCTGGCCGGAAGAGCATCGAGAAGGTGTTGACTTCGGTTTTCCTCAAAACCGATAGATTCTTTCGCCGTAATAGGCCATGGGAAAGCAGAGACCCACCGGGGCGAAGCCTAAAGAACTGCTCAGACGTTGCCTTGGCTGGACAGGTACTGCTTGACGATCTCCAATGTCCCACCACCGACCGTAACAACAAAGCATGAGTTTGTCCGCAGCGTAAAAAGTCGGATTTTCAGTCGGGAGATCG
>JAKAPB010000041.1 GCA_021823045.1 Actinomycetes bacterium
CGATGCTGAAAGGGGCAGAGATGCCACATAGGCTCACGCTACTCGAGCGGGTACGGGGTGAGGTGAGTCGCTCTCGTCACGTTCCGATGCTGGCGATAGCCGGTGATAGCGCTTCGGGGAAAACCACGCTAACTAGGGGGCTCGTCGAGGCTCTCGGATCTGATCAGATCACTTCGATGTGCACCGACGACTACCACCGATACGACAGGTCCGAGAGGAAGGAACTCCCCTTCACCGCCTTACATCCCGAGTGCAACTACCTAGACATCATGGAACAGCACCTCCAGCTCCTCACCCTTGGACAGCCAATCCTGAAACCCGTCTATAGCCACTCGCACGGGACCTTAGATCGTCCGACCTTGCTGACTCCGAGTGACTTCGTTATCGTAGAGGGCCTCTTCCCCCTCTACTCAAAGCTCTCCAGGGCCTGCTTTGACGTGACTGTTTTCCTCGATCCACCCGAAGATGTGAGGCGTACGTGGAAAATAAAGAGGGATACCACCCAGCGCGGATATACAAAAGAGCAGGTAATTCAGGACCTAGATCGGAGGGAACCCGAGTCTCAGGCCTATATTCGTCCCCAACGTGCCCACGCCGACATAGTCATTCGCTTCAAGCCAGCGAGCAATGAGGACGGCTCTCAAACGATGAATGCCGAGATCCTCCTTCGGCCCACCATTGCCCACCCCGACCTCACCGACGTCTTAGGTAGTGACACCCGAGAGGCAATTCACCTAAAGCTAATTCGCGACGATGACGGAAAGCCGGTCGACGCCCTTCACGTCCATGGTGGGGCTAGGAGTGAACTCTCCAAGAGCGTCGAAGAGGTAATCTGGCGCCACTTGGGGCTAGATCAGCCCGTACCGGCGGCGATAGGACAGATCTCTCCCGGGGTGAGGAGCGAGCCGCTAGCCATAGCACAGCTTGTCCTCCTCTACCACCTGATCACCGCTGCCACCTCCTGAAGTGTCCGCTTGGCGGAATCTCCCGGATTAGCCAGTGGGGGGCGTTATGTCGAGTGGATTTTCGGGCAAGCTGCCCTGCAGGGCCAGGCATCGAAAGCTTCACAAAAGCTAGACTGCCCTCTTATGGGGATTTTGGATACCTTGGAATTTCTCCTCGGCAATTGGCGGGTCGATCGTCGTATCCAGGATCACGTCTTAGAGTCGGACGGCCACTTCCAAGGGACAGCGTCAATTTCTGCCTGGGAGTCACTAAGCGACTACGACACTCTGGTTAGGGCGACGATGAGTGAAGCCGGTGAGCTGCGCTTCGGGGCTTACAACGGAACAGCGACGAGGCGACTCGAACTGAGTCGCCTCGAACGTTTTGCCGTGGTGTCGGTAACATTTTCTGACGGAAGGCCCTTCGTCGACCTCGACCTCAGGAGAGGGACATGGCAAAGCGGGCACGTCTGTGGAAATGACAACTACCAAATCATCACTACGGTGCTATCCGATGACTCTTTCGAGGAGAGGTGGCAGGTAACTGGAGCTGCTAAGCGATACGACACAGTCACAAACTTCGTCCGATACTGAATTTCCGTCGACAAGACTCTTCCGCTGAAAAGACTCTTCCGCTGACAAGACTCTTCCCTCGGCAGGAGTGTCGATAGGCCCAAGGCGAACAGACTTCGATTGCTGCCGAGGCGGTCCCTCCAGAGACACCGAAGTTTATGGCGTTAGTTCGGGTCCAACTCGGAGGGTTTGGGAGCCCGAGGATCGTTGGAGGTGCTCTTTCTCTGGAGCTTGCACCGATACATATCTATGTCGGCGCGATCAAGGATCAGGTCAGTGTCGTCCGATGATCCAGACGACTTGGCGAAACCTATGCTCGCCCCGACCCTGACACTCACGTCGGATAGCTGAAAAATCGATCCAAAGGCACTGCTCAGTCGGTCAACCATATCGGAACTCTGTCGGTCACTAAACTTTCCGATGCTGATAACCACAAATTCATCCCCGCCGAGTCGCCCCACGAAGTCGGTCTCCCTAACCTTTGAGGTGAGTCTCTTTGCAACCTGCCTCAACAGATCATCGCCAATCGCGTGGCCGTAATTATCATTGACCGCCTTGAAACCGTCGAGGTCTACAAAAAAGACCCCAATTTCTAGATTTGATCCTCGAGCACGACCCAACATCGAAGAGAGTTGCCTATGGATCTCAAGTCGGTTTGGAAGTCCTGTCAGGCTGTCGTGACTTGCGAGGCGGGAGAGCTCACGCTGGGTCTGTTTTAGATCGTTTACGTCTACGAACATCATCAGTAACGATGCCTCACCAGATGCGGAAACCATCACCTCGGCATGGAGCAGGGTCCATATCGGTTCACCTTTGACCCTTCGCAGTTCGACCTCTGACCTTACCCTCAATCCATTCCTCGGCGTCAGAGATCCAAATTCTAGGGCATTGAGATGGGTCGAGTCGATGTGGTCATAGATGTTGAGCAGGGAGAGTTGCGAGGCGTCGACGACTCCGAGCATCGACACTAACCTAGAGTTCGCGAAGATCGTCTCTCCGCTCCAAGATACATGCCATATGCCTTCACCAGCCAGTTCGACGATACTTCGATAGCGGTGTTCCGATTCGGCGAGTTCGTTTTCGAACTCTATGCGCTCGGTTCGATCTCGGGCGGCAAGTACGTAGCCAACCTGACTAGCTCCGTCAAAGCGACCTCCGACTAGCTCGACCCAAACAAAACCCTGGTCGGCGAGTCCATTGCCCACCTGGATCCGAAACTGTTCCGAACTCGTCGCCTTGCCACCCTTCAGCGCAGAAAACCATGAGTCAAAGTTCTCCCAATCCAATGGGTCAAAAAGCGACTTAACGTTGATGCCTACCAGCTTTTTAGGATCCTTGCCGATGCGATTCAGCGAGTTAGATGCCCAGGTGATCTCGCCTCCGGCATCAAGCTGGACTAAGAAGTCATGTACCGCCCGGCTCGAGGCCTCCATCACCGCACTCTGTTCTTTGTGCCTAGCTTCTAAGTCGCTTAACTCGCCACTTAGGGCCAGTCTCTCGATGTTCGACTTGAGTTGACTCTTGAAAAACTCGAGCCTCTTCGGATCCTTCGCAGGATCGTCTCCCATTCCTCCTACAACAACCAATCCCAGAAGTCGCTTATCGGTATGGGAGGTTATAGTAACCCGCTGCTCCCAACTGCATTGTGTTCCGAGGAGGAGCGGAATGAGCGATGACTGATTTTCACCGTCACCAATAGTGTCTATCCAGTCCGCTTCAAAGTTTTCCCGGTCCACCAACAGGGCGCTAAAGGTGGCACTCGACAACTCGATTGGATCAAAAACCGGGGTGGGGTTGGCCTTGGTGACAAAAACAAGGATCACCCCGAGGGCAAAATCGAAGCCGGCATATCGCGCCGACTCTAACCAAGGTGCAACCGCACTCACCTTGGTTAGCTCGGACCCAGATATCGCCCACTCGTAAAGGTCAGCTGGCCGAGCTTCCCTCATAGACCCGCACCCCTAGCACACAGCACGAATTACGGGGCTAAAACCGCCCATGGTCCTAGCACCCCATCGACCCCAAACTGAAAAGAAGCCCCTACAAGGACCCTGCAAAATGCGAAGGACCTATATATCTATCGGAAGGGTGAAAATACCACTTTACTACTTAGCGCGATAACTTTTTTGATATGGCAGAGCCAAATAAGGTTTCGAATCGATCTTTTTGCTACTCTGGCGGGATCCAACCCACGAAAACGACTCAAAATGCGAATCGAAAATCAAATAGGAGGCCTACCTCGTCTTTATGGCCTCAATGAGCTTGGGAACGACCTTTGACGCATCGCCGACGATACCGAAGTCGCAGACCTGAAAGATCGGGGCCTCCTTATCCTTATTTATAGCGACGATGTTCTTCGACCCCTTCATCCCCACCATGTGCTGGGTAGCTCCGGAGATGCCAACTGCGATATAGAGGTTGGGTTTGACCGTCTTGCCAGTCTGGCCGACCTGGTAGGAATAGGGGACCCATCCTGCGTCGACAATGGCCCTCGATGCTCCGGGTGCACCATTGAGAAGGGTGGCTAACTCCTCTACCAGCTGGTATTTATCTGGCTGTCCTAGTCCACGTCCGCCTGAAACCACAACTGGTGCCTCATCCAACTTGGGACCACTGCGCTCCTCGGCGTGTGAAGCCGTTACCTTCGCTCCGTCGGTAGGTCCTAAATCAGCAACCTTGGCGGATACAACTTCGCAACTCGCCGACCTCGTCGCTTCGGGTGCAAAAGATTTTGCCCTAATGACGAAGATCTGTGGACCAGATCCTTCAAACTTTGAGGTCACGATCACCTCTCCGCCAAAGATCGCGTGCTCAGCACTCAGTCCCGGCCCGTCGGAGACAAGGTTGACCACGTTGGTTATCACCCCAACCGAAAGCCTCGCCGAAAGCCTCGCCGCTGCGTCGCGGCCATCGTAACTGGCTGCGAAGAAGATGGCCTCGGGAGGAGTATTCCCTGACATCTCCTCGGCCATAGCCGCAGCTACCTTTGGACCGGGCAACGATCCCGCTAAGGAACCTATGTCGTATAGCTTCGATACTCCAAAAGCGCCGAGTGCGTCTTGGTATTGCGCTACCCCTTCGCCCCAGGCGAAGGCCTCGACCGTATCGGCAAAGGTACTCGCTGCGCTGATGAGCTCGAGTGTCGTAGTCGTCGGCTTGGCTTCCGCAAACTCGGCCAACACCCAAATTTTCCCTAGAGACACTTAAAATCCCCTTCTTTTTGAATCTTTCTATAAACCAAGAAGCTTTCTATAATCCAGGAAGCTTTCTACAAATCGAGTAGCTCAGATGACCTTAAGTTGCTCCAGGTAAGCTACGAGCTGACCAACTGCATCGTCATTATCCTCGATGATCGTTCCTACCTGACGAGCCTCTGCTTTTCTAACCGCAACAACTCGTTGTCCTGAATTGGCCCCGCCGACCTGACCCGATAGACCTAGGTCCGCTACCGTGAGGGTCGCTACCGGCTTTGACTTTGCGGACATGATTCCCTTGAAAGAGGGATAGCGGGGTTCGACAACCCCAGCGGTGACCGTTACGAGGGCCGGAAGAGGTGAGATGACCTCGTCAAATCCCGCTTCGGTCTGCCTCTCCACCTTCAGTTTTCCATCCACTACCTCGACCTTCTTGGCGAAACTCACCGAGGGAAGGCCCAACAACTCGGCGACCTGCACCGGGGTCGTCCCGGTATAGCCGTCGGTTGATTCGGTGGCGGTGATCACAAGGTCAAACTCGGTGGTCTTTATCGCCGCTGCGAGCACTTTTGCCGTCGAGAGCGCATCCGAACCGGCCAGTTCTGGATCAGAGACCAAGATACCCTTTGATGCCCCCATAGCTAGTCCGGTCCTTATCCCTGAAACCTCCCCGTTGGGTGCCATGGAGACCAAGGTGACTTCTCCGCCGCCGGCCGAGTCAACTAGCTGTAGGGCCATCTCGACACCGAAGGTGTCCGAGTCATCCAATACGAGCTTGCCAGCCCGAACTAGGTTGTTGGTCGATGGATCTAGCGACTGTGTCGCAGTTGGGTCGGGGATCTGCTTTACGCAAACACAGATGTTCATAGCTTCGCATTACTCCTAGTTTTCACCGGACCACTTTGCGGCTCGGGTTAGCCGACCACCCGGCGAATCTCCGCAATCTTATTCGTTATGATACCCGTTACCGGATGGTAACTTAAATCTATAGCGCTTTTTTCGTCATCTAAAGTCCATACATTTACCTTTAGCCCGGCTTCCAAACAACGCTCCAGCGACTTACCGAGGGCCTTCCGGTAGTGGAGGTTCAGCCCGAAAAGGCCTAGCTCTTTCGCGTAGGAGATCGAGCGATCCACCGATGTCCTGTACTCCAAGAGGAGGGCTACCTTCGCCTCGGGGGCTTTGGTCTTCAGTGACTCGACTAACTTTCGATCGAAAGAGGAGAAGAGGAGCCTCTTTGAACTTACGTAGGGGCCGCACTTGGAAAGGACAGATTCGGTGAACTCCTCAACCCGCTCCAGGGGGTCCCTCTTTAGCTCGAGGTTGAGTAACATCTCTCCTGGAGAGGAGGCTAGGACCTTGTCGAGGGTGCAGATAGCTAACTTTTCTAGTTCCGCATCCTCTTCACGAGCCCTCGCCAACTGATAACCCTTTTGGACTGGGTCGTGGCTGAGAAAAACCCCTCCCTCGGCCCCTAATCTGAGGTCGACCTCCGCTCCGTCTGCGCCACTTGAGAGGCTGGATGTAACGGCCAACAGGCTATTGGGTTTATGAATACGGTGATCGCCTCGATGGGCGAGGACAACGGGTTTGTAACGGGACCCACTTACCAGAGGGAAATCCTCAAATCCACTCAATTCGACTCCAAGGGTACTTCAATGGTCACTTTTGCGCTGGGTCCGGGTCGTAGGCTGATCTTGCCATTCAGCTGCGTTGTCACTAGATCTCTAACTATCGAAAGGCCCAGAGATGCGGTCGTCTGAAGGTCAAAAGAGTCCGGAAATCCCTCCCCGTTATCCGATATTGTAACTTTGAGGACTGAGTTGGTCCTCACGAGTTCGAGTTTAATTTTGAGACCGACCGACTCTTCTATTGGCAGATTAGCGAAGGCGTGTTCGACCGAATTTTGCATCAGTTCGGCGATGACAACAGCTAGCGGCGTCGCGATGCTCGCGTCAACGTCGCCCAAGTCGCCTACCACCTCATATTCCGCTTTGACCCCCTGGGGAGCGGATTCGGTGGCTAGCACCTGAATCGATTCGATTACCTTACCCATAGGAGCTTGCTCACCCACTTCACGACTTAGCGCCTCATGCACCAGCGCTATCGATCGAATTCGCCTCTCGGCCTCCGAAAGGGCCTGCTTAGCCTTATCGGAATCAATCCTCCTCGCCTGGAGTCGCAAAAGGCTAGAGATCGTCTGAAGGTTATTCTTCACCCGATGGTGTATCTCTTTAATCGTCGCGTCCTTGGACAAAATCAGACGATCCTTGACTCGAAGGTCTGTTACATCCCTGATGAGCACGAGTGTCCCCGAAGGAGACCCACGATCGAAAAGCGGGAATGATATAAATTCGACGACGATGTCGCCTTTCCTCTCAATCTCGTCTAGTACTGGGCTGCGCTCCGCCGCAGCCTGGGCCGGACCGAGCAGGGGCAAGCCGAGTTCGGTCAGTCCACTACCCCTCCTCGGTGAACGACAACCGAGCCGATGGATCGCACTAACACCGTTAGGCGACATGAACTGCACTAGAGCGTCCGCTCCGAGTACCATTACGCCGTCTCCGACCCTCGGAGTTTCCACTACGTCGTCACTCGAGTAGGGGAACTCCCCGTGTTGGATCATCTTGGCGAGCTTCTCAAAGAGTGATACGTAGGTAGCTTCGAGTTCACCCTGCGCCCGCTGGGGATTGAGCAAAAAATCCCTAACCATCACTGCAATAATCTTGCCGTCGTAGGGCACCGGTATGGCCTGAGATACGACCTTGTGCGTCCCCGCTTGGTCGATCCTCTCCTGGAAGCTCGGTCCACCCGAAGAGAAGCTCGAAAAGATACTCTGTGCCGACTCTTTGGAAAAGACGGAACCCACCATATCGACCTGGTGGACGGTCGCGGCGGTCGCCGGCCTGACCTGGGCGACGACCACGACCCGCGCAGGGTTGTCCGGGTCCTTCACAAATAGCAGGAGATCTGAGAAGCAGAGATCCGCCAGCAACCCCCACCGCCTAATCAATTCGGTAAGTCTTGCCTTGGCTTCATCCTCCAGACCAAACAAAAGGTCCTCGACCATCTAAATGTCTAGATCTCCACTTCGTAGGGTCTGCGCTCTTTGAATCCCAAAAGATTCTTATAACCGGCGGAGGTAACGAACTTCTTAATCTCCGCCGCTTGAAATCCTACATGCTCGATGCCATGAGAATCAGAAGCGGTAGTTATCGGTACTGCTAATTCAAAAAACTTTGCCAGCAGGTTTGGAGCGGGATAAGCCTCCCCTACCGGCTTTCGGATTCCTGCGCTCGACACCTCGGCGGCGACACCCGAAGACGCCGCAGCCTGGGCCATCCGATCGAAGAACTCATCTGGAATCGACGGGAAGTGTCCGGCGACTTTTATCAGGTCCGGGTGTGCCAGTACGTCGACCACCCCCGACTGAGCCAATTCCTCCAGGGCCGTGGTATACGCCCCCCAGGCCCTTTCGACTCCGTAATGGTTCCAGTACTCCATAACAAAGGGGTCGGAGATGTGGTCAAAGGGCCAGTCGTCTATCCAGTGCACCGAACCTAAGGCGACGTCGAGGGGGTAGTCGGAGATAAGGGAGGCGACCTTATCCATCTCGCCGGGATAGTAATCAACTTCTAGTCCAGCGATGACCGGAAGTCCCGCATCTTTGGCTTCTTGCACGACCCTGAAGTATTCGTCCATGTCCGCCCGAGAATGCTGGTGCCAGTAGTCGAACATCAGCCCTCGCATCTTCGATTCGGGGTATCGAAGGAAGAAATCCCCGAGGATCTTTTCGGTCTGTCTAAACCTAAAGATATGCTCGGTCAGGGCGATCTCTGCTACTCCCGCCTTGTTGGCTTTCTCGCAGTAAGAAGCGATCTCTTCTACGCTCATCGGAGAGTCTGGGTGACCATGGGGCCAAAGGTGCAAATGGTAGTCAATCACCCAGTTAATGGTAGAGGAATTTGTCTACCAGATGTCATTTAACATCTTAAGCAAGTTTGGCAGCGAAGAGATATCCCCGCGCTCCTGAGCGACCTCGATGATCTCCGCCGAATCCACGCCTATCTTGGACTTGTAGGCGATCTCGGAGGAGTAGAGTTCCGCCAGCCCGAGGTAGTTGCTATTCACCTCAGAAAGTACTCGATTGATAATCGGAGACAGCCTACGGCCGAGGTCTTCATCGATCGAGGGATTCTCCTTCAGGTAGTGCCCCATCAGCTTGGCAACTAGTACGTTTTGTGAATCGTCGAGCTTCTGGGCCGAACTCGCAACCTCTCGATCTAGCAGGTTCTGAGGTAGGCACCTGTTTATGACGACCCCCGCCAAGGGTAGGTTTCGCTCAAAAAGCTCGGTGATAAAAAAGGATGCCTCATTGATCGGAGCCTCTGAGGCGGTAGAAATGACGATGAAGGTAGCTTGGTCCGAATTGATCAGTTTTGAGACCGTCCTCGCCCTTTCCAAGAAGCCGTCCTGCATGCTCTGAAAGTCGACGAAGAACTCGGCGAGCTCCGCTAAAAAGGCACTCCCAAGGATCTTTTCCGCTACGGCATTAAAGGGCTTAAATGCGGAGACAAAGACCTTCGATCGATAGGGCATAGTAAGCCACCTAAGCAGCTTTGAGGAGAAGAACTCCTCCATCCGCTTTGGTGCGTCGAGAAAGTCGATCGCATTCCTCGAGGGGGGCGTATCGACCACGATAAGGTCGAAATCACCCCGACCGTATAGGTCGTAGAGTACTTCGACTGCGATATAGTCGTGGCTCTGCACGAACTGTGAGGAGATGTTTTGATAGATCGGATTGGCGAAGATCCGCTCCTGTGCTTCGGTATCCGCACAGCTCTCTACGATCTGAT
>JAKAPB010000042.1 GCA_021823045.1 Actinomycetes bacterium
ATCTCTAAATCTCGCTCCAGAAGGCGAGCTTGCTCCACTGTTTGCTGGCGTTGATAGGTCCAAATTCGATAGCCTCGTAGTTTTTGGTTGGGCTATGGCTGAACAGTTGGCTGATGGCTCGTTGCCGCCCGAGGACTTTTAGCCAAGTCATGACTAGGTGTCAGCATTGATACTGCATTTCTAGCTTTGCTGGATTCGCGTGGTTGCAGATAGTCCGCTATCTGCAACCTTTTTTGTTGCTGCTAGATGAATTGCTGTCAAGATATCACGACAGTTGACAGGTAAACCAGACAGCTCTAATATATTTTTTCTATGCTTGAAGAGGTCGCCAACCCTAAGGTCTATTCACCCTTTGCCAGAAGTGGTCGAAGAGCGCCGCTGGTCGCTGCTCGTCGGGGCCAGCTTGGGATCTCGCAAGGCAAATTGGCAAAGAGGATCGGTATTTCTCGGCAATCTCTGTCAGCGATAGAGACTGGGGTGTCCTCTCCTTCGGTGGAGGTGGCCCTTGTGATAGCCAAATTTCTCGGGACGACCGTCGAAGACCTTTTTCTGATAGGAGATTCGACTGTCGACGCCTATTTTGACCTTGAACAATTTCGAGATTCGAGGGTCGCCGTGGGTGAAATTGGTGAGCGACTCATAGCCCGTCGCCTTTCGTCCCATCGCGATGGCGGTCCAGCTGGAGCTTCCGACGGTCGCTACGTCAACGGCGAGTTTGTATGGAACTCTCCTAGATCTACTTCGATATTTCTTTCAGGGTGCGATCCGAGCCTAGGAGTTCTTGCCGATTGGTTAAATATCAGAGACCCGACCCGTCGTTACAGATGGATTTCAGTGCAAAACTCCACCGCTGAAACGGAACTCGCCGCCGGAGTTACTCATTTTGCCCTTCGTCACGGCGTCGTAGGAGCCGAAGTCTCCAGCAGTAGCTACGCTGCCCTCGATCTTTGCGACTGGACATTGGCCGTGGCGGTTAAGGGCGCAAATCCCCTTGGAATATCCTCACTTGGAGACGCTATCGACAAGGGTGCACTTTGGGCCGCTCGACCGAAGGGTTCAGGAACCTCGGAAACTCTTGCCCTAGAGCTCTTAGGACTTAAGTTGGACTTGGAGTCGGTAAATCAGACCTCGAGTGTGTTCCCGGACCACCAGAGTGCCGTTGATCACGTCGCATTGGGAGACGCCGATTACGCCCTCGCAGTCGAATGTATCGCAAGGGATGGTGGCCTAGATGTAGTGGGTGGTATATCGCAAAGATCCCATCTGTATTGGGATGAAAAGAATGTATCTCCGGAGGTAGTGAGCATCGTGGCAAATGAGGCAAAGTCCCGCGAGTTCAAAAGGGAACTCGAGGCTATGCCAGGTTATCACCTGATCGGTTAGCAGCGTGGCTAGTCAAAACAAAACAGGGAGCGTCAGTTCCCAAATTTTAGGAACTAGTTAGAAAGGTCTCATAGATTGATTTTGTCTACTTTACCCAATAAGAGGGTTGCGCGGATCGGCGGATTGGCTTTAGCGGCTCTCACCCCTTTGGCCCTATCAGCTTGTGGAAGCTCTAGTGCGCCCCCATCGACTGCTAGCTCCGCCGCCAAGGGTTCAGGTTCCCTTACGCTGCTCTACGCTGGTTCGTTAGTCGGGGCAATAGAGAACGTGATTGGCCCTGCGTTTAAGTCCACTACCGGATACACCCTCAATGGAACGCCGGGAGGGTCAATCGGTCTGGCAAATGAGATCAAGTCCAAGTTGGTGAGGTCGGACGTGTTTATTTCCGCAGTTCCGAGCGTGAATAGCTCATTAGAGGGTAGCTCAAATGGGGACTTCGTAAGTTGGTATTCTCCTCTAGCTACCGCACCGCTGGTGATAGGTTACAATCCATCGTCGAAGTTCGCTGCTGCGCTTAAGACCGAGCCATGGTACAAAGTGCTTGCTGAACCGGGCTTCAAGCTGGGTCGAACAGATCCAGTGATCGATCCAAAAGGTGCTTTGACGCTCAAGCTAGTTCAGCAGGAGGCAGCGGCGCTGAATCAATCGAAATTGGTTTCGGAGATTCTGGGGACTCCAGAGAACCCGGCGCAGGTCTTTCCCGAGGAGACGTTAGTCGCCCGTCTTCTTACTGGCCAACTAGACGCCGGATTCTTTTTTTCAAACGAGGCTGCTTTAGCAAAGATCCCGACGATCAAGACCGGTCTGAGCTTGGGTGCGAGTTTCACCATTACTATCGTCAACGGCGCTCCACACCGAGCCGCTGCGGAGGCTTTTGTTAAGTTTTTGTATGCGAAGCAAGGTCAGTCCCGGATGAAGTGGTTGGGTCTCAAAACCGAAGCGCCTTCGGTAGTCGGAAATGCGTCGGATGTACCAAAAGGCCTTTCTAGCGTACTGTGAGGGATGCAAAGCGGAGAAATTAGCGGATTTTCACGGTTTTAAAACAGGTGGTTTCAGGGGGATATTTTCAGCGCTGGTGCTAGCGCTGGTTGGGTTTTTGATACTACCGATAGCAGTCCTGTTTTACTACGGGCTTAAAAACATAACCCACCCGAGCAGTTTCTCTCTGGTTGGAGAGGCGACCTGGGTGTCCTTGGCGGCTTCCGCTTTCGCAGTCGGAATATCGCTGATCATTGGGGTTCCATTGGGCTACTTTCTCGCAAGGTCAAAGAGTTCATGGTCTAGGGTTCTGACGATACTGCTCAGAATCCCAATGGGACTTCCTCCGATGGTGGCCGGGGTGATACTCCTATTGACCTTCGGTCCATATGCCCTATTCGGAAAGGTATTTGCTGGCCATTTTGTCAATACGCTCATTGGCGTGTGTGGAGCTCAGACTTTCGTGGCCGCACCTTTCGTCATAGAAGGATCGAGGGGCGCCTTTTTACAACTCGACCCCTTCTTGCATTGGGCGGGTAAAAATATCGGATTGAGCGAGGTGGAGAACTTTGTTTTTGTCGGCCTCCCGTCCGCCTGGTCCGGAGTCAGGACCTCTGTTCTACTCGGCTGGCTGAGGGCGATGGGAGAGTTTGGCGCAACGGTTCTCGTCGCTTTTCATCCATACTCCTTGCCGATACTCGCCTTCGTCAATTTTGATGGGGGAGGTCTAGCTTCGACTCTTTCGGTGGTTGAAGTGACTGTCTTGGTGACGTTAATCGGGGCAGTTGGGCTTAGTTCTATTTCGTATCCCAGGAGGCTGGCCTTTACCTCTATCAAGCGTTCGGTGAAAAGAGGACAGTCGAGGACTGCTCCGCTCAATGAGGACAGAGAGGCGGTGGAGCTTTTAAAGGTGGAGGTGACCTGTCGACTCGAGAAGTTTGACCTTGACCTCGATTTCACTTCGGGATTTAGGACTTCGATCCTCGGCTACTCGGGCGCCGGGAAGTCGGCGTTGCTGGCTGGGATTGTCGGTGCGTGGGAGCTATATGGAGTAGAGGGCGAAAGACGTGTGACCCAGGTTTCGAAGGGGGGGGCGGACCTTGATATCTCGAGCGCTGAGATCGTCCTAGTACCTCAATCGGGGGCACTTTTCCCCCACCTTAACGTAGGACAACACCTCGAAATTGCCCAGATGACCTCGGGCGCAGGGTCGAGTCTATTCGACAGAGTAGTCAGAGCCTTTGACCTTGCCGATCTCCTCGACAGTCCGGCCAAGAGTCTCTCGGGAGGTCAGAGGCAGCGGGTATCTGTCGCCAGCGGAATTTTACAACTTCCCAGACTGATACTGCTCGATGAGCCATTTTCGGCGCTAGATGCGCCAAGACGAAGCGAATACCAACTGGCTCTAAGCGATCTGTTGTTTCAGTTTAGGATCGCATCGTTGTTGGTGACCCACGATATATCTGAGGCTGCGATTTTGGGGGACTCGATCGTAGTCGTCGCCGATGGTTCATCTGCGCAATTTGGACCGTGCGGCGACGTAATTAGGGCGCCAGGCAGCGCTCTTGTCGCTAGCCTAGTCGGATACCAAAACATTATTGAGTGCGAACCCGAGTGGCTCCCTATCTTTAGTGATCTCCTATCGGGTGATTGCCACAAGCTGGCCTTCAGGGCACAAAGTGCGGTTCTTGTAGGGCCCGACGACAACCTTGAGCCACCAACAACGCAGCAATGGCTAAGAATGAATGGCCCTTTTACCGTTGCTTTGGCGTCGGATATGGGCGACTACCAGCGGGTAGTGCTCTATAGGGAGCTGGATAAGGCCAAAGAGCACCAGCGAGTGGTAGTGGCCCACAGAGGCGAGCCCGACTACTCGATCGGGATGACCTGCTCGTTGTGGTGCAAGGTGTCCGATCTGGTTCCGCTCGCTAGCTAGTTTTCCTATAGCTTGCAATGGTATTTTCTACGATACTTATCAACCGAGCGATAATCAGTGTTGGATCTGTACCCTTTCCGTCTTGAGCTGTATCCTTGTCGTCTGGACCCGGAGCAAAAGCGACAAGGGCTCCCCAGAGTGTGACAACGGAAAGCTCGGCAAATTCGTAGGCCTCTTCAGCTCTCATTTTCGCTCTGATTAGGCTGCTGGCGATTGCAAGTCGCCATGGGCTGGAGAGTTCTTTAGTTAGATACTCGAGATCATTTAGTGTGTGTTGACCGAGCGATCCTAGGTCGATATATAGGCGCATCGCGGCCCTATTTGCGTTTAAGTACTTCCATACGCCAAGGATGACCTCGGTAGGTGTCTCGGCGTCCATCTCTTCTAAAACGGCTTCGAAGTTAGCGTGGTCGATCTTGAGGGAGTTCTCGACGATCGCCCTGATCATCTTGGCGGAGGAGCCGAAGTGGTAGAGGAGGTTTCTTGGACTGGTCCCGACTTCTCGCGCCAAGGGCCGGAGACTCAAGTCAGAGATCCCATTGCTCCTGACATATTCGGTAACCTCGTCAAGGAGGTCGTGCTTGTGGGCTAGGTCGGGTGTTCTTGCCAAACTAGGGACTCCAACGATCGTTTTCAAATATTAACCTGAAACTCGCAACCAAAAATACCGCTGTCGGTGCAGGTGATCGATGGATTGCTGGCCTCATTTCCACCCTAGTGCGATGAGTTTTCGATTTCAACCACTCTTTGTGTTATTGCGACTGTTATCTCAGTCTTGTGATGGCAAAGGGTTATAATCACAAGATTAGCTGGCCGCAGCAAATGTGCTGACAAAAGCCTTCCCTCGAAATCCCGTCCTAATTGACACTGCTATTAGCTTGACCTCAGCTAAGTGTTAAGGCTCAATACCGAGTAGTGCCGGAGTAGCCTCGCTTACAAACAAGGGGGAGCAACGTGCTTGAACGCCAGGATGGCCTGCTGGCCAGTAGCTCTTTGGTGAGGCTATTTAGTCCGAAATCTATAGCTGTGGTGGGCGCTTCTGATGACCCGGTGAGAATCGGCGGAAGGCCTATAGCTGCGAGCATCGAGATGGGGTACGAGGGGGATATCTACCCTATTAATCCAAAATACGACTCGGTCTTTGGTCGGAAATGTTTCTCGAGCCTACTGGAGTTGGACCGCTCGCCAGACCTCGTAATCGTCGCAGTGGGGACCAAGTTCGTCCGGGGCGTCATAGAACAGGCGGCCTTCCTTAAAGCCGGTTCGGTCGTGGTGTTTTCTTCTGGCTATGGTGAAACCGGCAGGGAAGGCGAGGTCGAGCAGGAGCGGCTTCGGGTCCAATGCGAGGATAGTGGGGTCATCCTGCTCGGCCCGAACTGCCTGGGTATGATTAATCCAACTATTGGAGCAGCCGCATCGTTCACTGCGACACTCGAGTCGGGAACATTGAAAAGTGGGAATGTGGGTTTTGCCTGCCAAAGTGGTGCTTTTGGCTCCTACTTTCTGGCGCTCGCCAGACGGCGAGACCTCGGGGTAGGGAGTTGGATTGCGACGGGTAATGAAGCCGTAGTCAACATAGCCGATTGCATCTCTTACTTAGCGGACGACCCAAAGATCGAGGTGATAGCGGGGTATATAGAGGGGGTCAGAAATGGACCCGCACTTATGTCAGCTCTCGAAAGAGCCGCCGATGCAAATAAGCCCGTCGTGTTGCTGAAGGCGGGACGTTCTGAGGCTGGCTCAAGAGCGGCAAAGTCCCACACCGGTGCGATGGTTGGCGACGATAGAGCGATCGGTGCGGTCTTTGATCACTTCGGGGTCGAGCGTGCATCCGATTT
Source organism: Actinomycetes bacterium (assembly GCA_021823045.1). The sequence continues at coordinate 6,136 of JAKAPB010000042.1, forward strand.
AGATGACCTGATCCAAATAACCGAATCAGCGTCGTTCGGACTTAAGCCAAAGTCAAAGAGGGTTTGTTTGCTGACGGTTTCGGGGGGAGTTGGGATCATGATGGCGGACGAAGCCGCCGAAGTGGGACTCGAACTTCCGGCTTTGCCAGAGGACATTAAAGTGCGATTGAAAGAGCTAGTGCCCTTTGCCGGTTTGGAGAATCCAGTCGACTTTACCGGGCAGTTTTTGAATGATGCAAACATAGCCGGGGAGTTCATCGAGGTTTTAGCTTCGTCTTCACTCTTCGATTCGATACTGGTCTATCTCGGCCACACCTCGCTGGCCCAATCCCTTGCCGGTCCGGCTATCAGAAGGTTAATAGAAGTAAGGCGGAAATATCAAATCCCGATCGTGCTTTCCGGGTTGACAACACCGCTACTGATGGACGAACTGCGCCAGGCAGGGGTTCCGGTTTTAGAAAATCCCGTTGAAGCCGTCAGGTTGTTGGCTTGCCTCTTCCATCTTTCCAGGCCTAAAACCTCGAAGAGGAGAAGCCGAGTAGCTAAAGGGAGTGCTGAGACGATCTCAGATGGAGTGTATCCAGAGAGGGAGTCGCTCGATATGTTGGCTTCGGCGCACGTTCCGACGGTCGAGTCCCTTTTTGCTGACACTAAGCAAGTGGCGCTAGCGCACGCACTCGCTTTAGGGTTCCCGGTGGTGGTCAAGGCGGACTGTCCGACTTTGCTTCATAAGAGTGAAGCTGGGGCGGTTTTGTTGGGGATCAATGACCCTGAATCGCTGGAGGATGCTTTCGATCTGGTTGTGGATTCTGCGAGGAAGGCTACCGATGGCTCGTTGGTGAGGGGTGTATTGATCCAAAAGATGACCAGGCCCCTTTTGGAGCTGATCGTGGGGGTAAAGAGGGATCCGAACTTTGGCCATCTGATCGCAGTAGGAACTGGGGGGGTCTTGGCAGAGCTTATATCTGACTCCAAGGTTGCTCTGGTGGATGGTTTGGATGAGGGCAAGGCGATCGAGATGCTCTCGTGGACCGCTGCCGGCAAGGCGTTGATATCAGGGAGATTCAAGGACCACGATGGGGCGAAAAGGTTGGCTCTTGCGGTGGTTGGGGTTGCTGAGTTTGTAACTTTGCATCCAGAGATATCTGAGCTGGATATAAATCCTCTTGTGGTGACCAAAGAGTACGAGGTCGTCGCCCTCGATTCATTAGTGGTAGCGAAAGCGGGAGGTCCATCTTGAGGCTAATTGGACGCGAAAAGGAGGCCGGAAAAGCTCCGACCTCCTTCCGAGGATCGATTCGTGGAGAGGACTAGCTGTTGCTCACAAGATCCTTTGGCCGAGGTGCTTCTACCTTGATTGGTTCGTCTAGTTTTCCTATCGCCTTATCGACGTCGCCGTTCTTATGGAGCAGATTGCGTAGCCACGGAAGGACGAAGTAGTCCGCTCCATAGAGACCAGATATTCTCCAAGCAGTGACCAGGAGTACACCCAGGATTATGAAGGTTGGATTGGTCGAGACCGTTCCAGAATAGACGTAGGTGAAGTTTAGGAGAAGGCCCAGGAGCGCTGTCAAGCCGGTCATGAAGCCGACGATTAGTGCGATCCCGATGAGGAACTCTCCGAGTGCCACTAACTTTGCGATCCAGGAATAGTTGGGAACGACAAAGTTACGCAGGAATGCGACCCACCACCCATAGGCTACCGCTCCGTGTGGAGCGCTGTGGGACGCAATTGCACCTTCGGCGAATCCTTTGACTCCGAGTCCCGTGTTCCAAAAGGCCTTGGATTCTGCTCCGAAGAGTTTTCCCCAACCAGCCTTAATCCATTCGTATCCGAGCCATACTCGGACGACGAGCCAAATGAAAGCCGCATATTGATTGCTAAAGAGCCACTTTGTGGCCTTAGGTTGATCTATGATCTCTAACCTCTTCATCTCTTCTTCCTCCTCTAAAAACCTCGCCTCTGTTGATAACAGTAAGTCCAGATCTTGCAACGGCCCTAGCACTATTAGTCATCTGGGTCGCAACTAACTGCCTTGTTCCTTTGGGACTAAGGCCACTAGCAGGTGATATTAATCAGGGCCTTTAGTTGGCTATACAGCCCATTAGGTCAGTAAATTAGATCTTGAGGTTTTATCGGTAGCGGACAAGTCAATCACTTGTCGTGTTTATAAAGTGCCGCTTCGGAACTTTAAGCGGTGAGACTACCTCTAATTGTTCAAGGTTGACTACCAATATGATGCTGGCCGACAATGGTTTGTTCCTCGTAGGCGAGGCGGGCCAACTTGAACTTTGCGGGTCGAGCAGCGTTCTATTTTACTCAGCGGCGCACTCATCTGAAGTCGTACTGACCAGGAAGGGAAGGGCATAGAGCCTTGAGCGCGATCTTTGTCTTCCTCGAACCGAACAAGGTGATACCCGTGGTGGAGGGGTTGGCAATCCCAAGATCTGCCAATGCCAGCTGCCGTTGGTTCACCTCGTTATTCGACTAGCGGAAGTGGCTTGTGCTTCGATATGACCTTATTTTAGATGAATTGACATTTCCCCTTTTCGTTAGTGGTTTAGTAGAGTTGCGGTTAGATTGGATACATGGGAGTATCAAAGAGTTCTATGAGGGCTTCCGACGCTGATCGACATCGGATATTTGGCGAGCTGTCGAAGGCGTTCGAAGAGGGAAGACTAACCCATGCGGAGTTGTCCGAGAGGATGGATAATGCCGCCGGTGCAAAAACCTACGGCGAACTCTTTGCTCTGATTTCGGATCTCCCATCGGCCGTTTCGTTCCGCTGGGAGAGGCCTGACTCCTTGAGTCCTTATTTGCCGCAAGGTCAGGTTCCCGGCATGCAAGGTCCTCGAAAGTATTCTCGAGCTTTTAGTCGATTCGAGGCGATGCCATTTGGACTTCGCGTCGCTGCCATCATCGGGGTCTGTGTCTTTGCCCTTCCGATCTTGGGAGTGCTTGTCGGCATAGCTACTGCTGGATCGATGATGGCTGTCTTTATGTTTGGGAGGATGCTGCCCTTCCTTCTGATCCTGTTTTTCATTGCGCGTTCCGGACGCAGGCGTCGAATAGGAAGAGGCCGTAGGCACTTCTAGGAAAAGCCCAGTGGTCTCAAAACCCCGGGTTACCTACCCAAAGAGTAGAATTCGGTGTTGGGTAGGATTTTGGCGAATCCTGCGAGTCTGTTGGACATAGCAAAGAAGGCCGTTATCGCTCCGATTTCCCAGATTTCATTCTCACCTAGACCGACTTCATAGAGTGGCTCAAAATCACCTTCATCAACTTCATTAGCCCTCGAGGTGACTTT
>JAKAPB010000043.1 GCA_021823045.1 Actinomycetes bacterium
GCCTTGTCTGAGGCAACTCAGATTAGCAAGCCAAAGCTAGCAAACTCATCCACCAGTACCGATTCATCGGCACCAGACCAGTTGGTCGTGGTGGCGTGATGGGAGCGATGCCAGGTAACCCCAACCAAACGGCGGAGCCAGAAGCCCCGTCCGTAAGGGCGGGGAGGTTCACATTTACCTAGGTGATACCACTGGTAACCCGGCATCTGCGGCGGCGGAGCAGAGCCGAAGGTCGTAGGCGGCGAAATCTGTAAGGTCCTCTGCGAGCGATAACGCGCTTGCGAGATGGATGGCATCCAGACTGCGTAGCTTGCATGGGGTCAAGCTTGCAGCCGTCTCGATGATTGCGCGACTAATGGGCACGAGGTCAATTCCTTCTAGGAGTTGCCTAGCGTCAGGGACCAGTGTCTCATCGACTCGATGGCAAGTGCGGAGCAGTTCCACGATTGCAAGATCACTGCTGACCTTAGGGGTCTCGTACTGTTCGATTAGCCAGTTCGCCAGGGCGGTACTCTCAGGCTCTTCGAACAGCAATTTCACGAGTGCCGACGTGTCGATGTAGATCATGCGAACCGATCGTCACGCAACTCATCCAGCTCCTGAGATGCGGAGTTTGCGGTGCGGGTGACGTGTCTTTGCCTGGGCAACTGCAGCGGACTTTTCGCTGGAATCAAGCGACCCGAGGCGATGAGTCGATCTCGCGAGGTGACGGCGGGAGTGGGCGGTATCACCAGGGCGATCAGTCGTCCGCGTTCAGTAATTTCGATAGTTTCACCTGCCTTCACCTGCTCAAGGTAGCGGCTGGCGTGCTGGCGGAGCTCTCGTATTCCTATCCTGGTCATACCTTGAGTGTAGCACAATGAGTGCTACAATATAATTTCTTCTGCACAGCGTACCTTGGGTGGCCTTTACCGCCCGGTCCACCTCGTAGGCGAGTCGGCCACGCCGTTTCCGTCTTTCGATGCTCCTGTCAATCACTGGTCACGTCGATATCGCGCCGGTTACGAACCGGTCCACCCAACTTTTCACCCAACAATCGTGTCCGAAACCGTCCCGCCCTGTCCGAGTCTGTCCTGCAGCTCTTGCCAAAACATCCCAGTAAAAAGCGTAAATGAGACAACCTCGGACAGTATGGCTACGTACTCGGACAACTTTGTGCTGGCTTACAACCAGCAGGTCGTCGGTTCGAGCCCGGCAGCGCCCACTAGGGAAGAGCATGTGATGTGTGGCTTGAGGATCAGAAGCCACCAGAAAACCCATCGAGGGTTCTAAAGTCGAGCCATCCACGGTAGCCTCGAGAGCGACTTGTGGATCTGATGGGTTCCTTCCACCAAGTACATTTAAGTGCCAAAGAGTCTCCTGGCGATCAACCATCTTTAACTTCCGTGGTGGGCTGCGCTAGGTTGAGCGTGAACACGCGGGCTCGCGATAACGGAACATACCCATTTAGCGAATTCAGATTTCTCCACTGTTGATCAACCAGATGAGCCAAGAGCCATACCGACACAGGGACAAAGTCGTGGCGGTGAGACCCGGATCGCAGGTGGCTACATTTGGGGTAGCGCAGTTGATCACCCGCCACGTAGCCGCGACAACCCTTGAACCGCATGCGGCCCGAATTCCTCGAGCGAACGACGTATCCGCGCTGAGTGGCTCGGCGGCTAGTCCAGAAGCCGGTATGGGTTTCGCCAAATAAGCAGTGATGAGGTAAGTGCTTGCGCCGATAAAGGCCTTCGTCGCAACCAGAAGCGTTTCATTTATCATGATCTAAGGACCACTTTTGGGTCTTTAGCTACCCATTAGGCATTGATCTAGTTCGATTTGCTTGTAAAAGATGTAGCGGAGGCCTTGGGATTGTCGATAGGTCCATTTGGTACCGGATATCCTGCTCCGCTACTGACTGCCTCGGTTTTGGCAGGCAGCGGCAAAGCCGTTGGAGCATTACCTTGATTGTGACCATCTCCCGACACAAGGCATGCGTGAAAAACTGAGAGTCCAACTCACCGTGAGTTTGCATAGTAGACGAAGCTCGGTCCTTCAGGGCCCATAGCAACACGAGAAATGCGCGGCTATCTAAATCTGCACTAGCCTTTGGACTTGTTGAGCTTCACGGCCAGGCGAACGAGAGTTTTAAACGCCTCCTCGTCTATCGTGTCGCCCTCGTGGAAGTCTATGGCGCGCCTTGTATTCCCATCAAGACTCGAGTTGAAAAGGCCCGAAAGGTCCTCGAGAGCGGCGCCTTTGGCAAAAGTCATCTTTACGACATTCTTATATGTCTCACCTGTGCAGATCATTCCGTTGTCGTACCATACCGGAACCCCTCTCCACTTCCACTCCTCGACGACCTCAGGATCGGCCGCCTTCACTAAGGCACGAAGCCTGCTTAGCATCTCGCCGCGCCAGTCGGCTAATTCCTTTATTCTCTCGTCTATTAGCTCAGACGGAGATCCACCCTTGTTCATGTCAACTGTCCTTTGTGGCCCGATTCTCTGACTCTGACCAGTGGGGGTAATGCTAACCACGGCGCTTCCAATTGAGGTTTCGTGCGACATAGATGATTTAAAGGAACGTCGTGATCTCGTTGTTTACACCTTTTTAAAGCTTGCTCAAGAGAGTAGCTGTAGTGCCTGGCTGACGCACCCTTCTGCCTACGTGAGACCATATCCCAGGCGTAGCGACAACATGAGGGACCAACCGGCTTTTAGGCCCAACTCAGGAACCGTCTGTTTGGCGGTCTTTGTGGGAAAGAGTGAAAATGGCAGTGCTTCGATGCTCAGGCCCAAGAGAACAGCATTGACTTTCACTCACTTGGATAAGGCACGATGAGTGAATACCCGAACCAGAAATGGGGACCGTCCGTCGCCGGTAGCGAAGTTGATAACCAACACTTGCTAGCTGGCGGCTATCCGCTCAGCTAGTCGGATGTTGGTCAATTGCCAATTTCAATTGCAATTTAGATTGCCAACTTCAATAAATCAGTCGTTAGGGCGAGCGAGGAGAATGTGCTGGCTCTGTATTTCACCATCGTTGTGACCCGCCATTTTTTCGGCCGTGGCCTGCAACTGTTCAATGAAGAACTCGACTTGGTCCTCGGTGAATCGAGATGACGGACCCGACAGCGATAGCGCTGCAGTGTAGGTTCCGTTTGAAGCGAGGATCGGGACTGCAACGGCGGAAACTCCGTCGTCCCTTTCGGCGTGGCTTGTCGCCCATCCTCTCTCCTTTATCTCATTCGTCCACTGCTCGAGTTGCGCTAGATGAGAAATACCAAAGGGAGAATCTAGCGCAACCTTTTCGAGAAGGCCAACCGGCGCGTTGGTGAGTAGTATCTTGGCCGAGGCGCCGGCCCAAAGCGGCAGTTCGTCGCCGACCCGTACTACGTGGCGTAGGCTTTGCGGTCCAGGAGCTTGGGCGATACAGACCCTTTTGAGACCCTTTCTGACGTATACGTTGGCTGTTTCTCGGCACCTTTGCGCGAGGTCATTGAGTAGCTCTCGGAAATCTGGAGGGAATAGCCAGGTGTCGTTGGCTATTCTTGCCCATCGAAGCAGGGCCGGTCCTGGGACATATTGGCCGCCGCCGAGACTCCAAAGAAGTCCCGCCTGCTCGAGTGTCTGAAGAAGCCTCAACACTGTGGTCTTGGGTAGTCCAGTTTCAGCCGTAGTGTCCTTGATAGTTAGCGTCGTGCGTTCCTCATTTAAAAGGGCGAGTATATCCAGTGCCCTCCGGACGCTCCGCACACTCGAGGGGTCGACCGAGGATGGTGGCGACTTTTCCGTGTGCTCCATTGGGTTAGACGGTTCATGTCCATTACCCATCTGCTGTTCTACCTGGCTTTCGGCGGTTTCGCTCATAGAAGCTCATGTTACCATGAGGCCATTAGATGGGTGCACTGTTCCACGGTTTGGACCACAATCTTTTACTTGATAGAAACTTATGGAATCAAAACGGACTAATGGTGACCGAATTCACCAACGAATGTGCTACGCTAGTACCGTTAGGCGGTCGGTTTATTCCATCTGGTAGACCGCAGGGGGTTTTAGAATTGGTGGAGATCAAGAGCACCGTCCCGGTAACGCTGAATGGCACACCGTCTTTGACCGGTGACAAATGGCTACTTGAAGCTTCCGGAATTAGCTTTGCGATGGCAGGGGCCTACTGCCCATATGGAGCCGATTGGTCTGCAGTTGAAGATGACGCTACGAGTGCTGGGGGTTGCCCAACACTCAATGTTTCCAGGATAACGAGATGACAAAAGCGAGATCTAAAGAAGTATTGATAGTAGATTCTGACCTTGACCCACAATGCAGCGGTCAGGCGGCCGCGAAGTTTTCCCCTGCACCACTCAAGGCCGTTGGGTCGAACCCTGCCAGAGTCGCCTTTGCGACCTTTAGTACAACATTGAGGGGAATCCTGCCATGAGAGCACTACTCCTCGATAGGCCCAATGAAGTCCGAGTTGCAGATTTGCCATCTCCCCAGTGCCTTGACGGCGAGGTTCTGGTAAAGGTGCTAGGAGTTGGAGTTTGTGGCAGCGACCTAAGCGTCTTCAAAGGTCATCGGCAGGTACCCAGTTATTCCTGGCAGATGGGACATGAAGGGGTGGGCGAGATCGTGGGCTTAGGAAAGGGTGTCAAGGACCGCGAGGATGGCGAGAGGGTAGTAATTGAACCCAACTGCTGCTGCCTTTCCTGCGCTGTGTGCTTAAGTGGAGTCACCTCAGGCTGCTTGAACAGGGTGATTGTCGGCATAGCGGCTCCCGGTGTCATCGCTGAATATGTCTCGCTGCCCAGTGCCTTCGCTTGGAAGGTGCCTTCCTCTCTCAGCATAGAGGAGATGATCTGCCTGGAGCCTCTGACCGTTGCCGCGGCAGCTCTGCGTCGCTCGGGAGCCAAGGATGGGGACAAGACCCTCGTAATCGGTGAGGGCTCATCTGGGTTGTCGCTAATTAGTCTCCTGCTTTCGAAGGGTTTCGCCGCTTATTTCATTGAACCAAATCCAGGACGATCTACTCTCGTCACAAGGCTTGGCGCCTTGAGCCACGAGACCGGGGCTAGCTACAACCCGGTCTTTGTATGTTCGGGTACTGCCGATGGTTCACTCCAAGCGATATCCCTCGCTGCAGAGGGGGCAACTATTACCCTTGTTGGGCTGTCGACTAGCCCCGTCGAGGTCATCCCCACGGACATAGTTCGGCGGAGGCTGACGATAGTTGGATCGATGATTTACGATCACCCGACTGACTTTCAAGAGATGCTACGCCACATTCCAGAGGCTATATCGGGGATCGTGGGGGCAAAGTTCACTTTAGATGACGCACAGATGGCCTTTGAAGCGGCCAGTGGAGTCCCAGGCAAGTCCTGGATTTCCCTTGATGATAAAGGAGTAAATAGTTGACAACGCAACCAGCTGACGGCGCGGTGAGTTCAAGGATGACTGGGGCTGATGCGCTCGTCGCCCAACTTGAGGCCTACGGCGTCGAGTACGTCTTTGGCCTGTGTGGGCACACGAATATTGCGGTTCTCGATGCCCTAAGTCGTTCGAGCATTAATTTTGTCATAAATCGTCACGAACAGGCTGCTGCACACGCTGCAGATGGATATGCGCGGGCCTCGGGTAAGCCGGGGGTACTGCTCTCTCATGTAGGACCGGGAATGATCAACGCCGCTACCGGCGTCTATACCGCAGCTTTGGACTCGGTCCCTCTGATCGCAATTGCCGGCGACGTGCCAAGCTATTACTACGGCCGGCACCCACACCAGGAGATCAATCTACATAACAACTCGTCTCAGGCCGACGTCTATCGTCCCTTTGTCAAAAGGGCTTGGAACGTCGAAAGGGTTGAGGATCTCCCTAGATTCACTGAACGTGCATTTTGGACCGCTACGTCGGGCAGGCCGGGCGCAGTATTGCTAAATGTGCCGATGGACCTATTTTCCCGGGAGTTGCCAGCGAGCTATACTCCATCGCCATCACTTCCGCAGGAAAGCCCTTTACCTGGGCTAGCCGTTGGTGTCGCCGACCAGATTGCTCGCATCCTTGCATCTGCTGAGCGACCCCTCATTTACCTTGGGGGAGGAGTTCGTAAAAAGGAGAGCCTTTCTGCGCTCGTCGACCTGGCAGAGCACCTCGATATTCCGATTGCCCACTCGCTTATGGGCAAGGGCGCTGTCGCCGATGAACACCCACTCGTGATAGGAATGACCGGATTTTGGGGTTTGGAGCTGACCAACGACTATGCCCGAAACGCTGACGTCGTAATAGCGCTTGGCACGCGTTTCGCCGAGACGGATTCAAGTTCTTGGATGCCGGAGTACACCTGGCAGATGCCCCCCACGCGATTGATTCAAATAGATATTGATCCAGAGGAGATCGGCAGGAACTATCCGGTCGAGCTGGGAATTGTTGCCGATGTCAATCAAGCAGTGGTCGAGATTGACAAGTCGGTCCATTCCCTCGCTCCTGGTGGCAGGGAGCGTCCAGAGCTGCGTAAGAAGATAGCTGAGACTAGGGCAGAGCTTTGGGCTGGTACCAAGGAACGTGGGTCGTCTGACCAGTTTCCACTTCGCCCCGAGAGGATCTTGCAAGACCTTCTGGAAACCTTGCCCAATGATGCGATCCTCGTGACTGATGTTGGCTGGAACAAAAACGGTGTAGCTCAGTGCTACAAGCTTCCCAAGGAGGGCAAGTTCATCACTCCGGGCGGTGCGTCGACTATGGGCTTCGGACCAGCTGCTGCTATCGGTGTCCAGATTGCTCAGCCTAATCGCGTGGTCGTAGCGCTTATTGGTGACGGCGGAATGAGTGCGCAACTCCCCTCGGTGCCTACTGGGGTCGAGCAGGGAGTCCCGGTGATCTGGGTGGTGATGAACAATAGAGCCCATGGAACGATCGCAGATCTTGAACATTCGAACTACGGGCATAGCTTTGGAACTACCTTCACGGACCCATCTGGAGAGCCGTATTCCCCAGACTTTGCTGCATATGCCCGAGCCTGTGGTGCAGATGGTTATAGCATCGGCTCGGCTGATGAGTTCAAGGCTGCCTTGGCGAAAGCGATCGAGTCGAGGCGACCTGCTCTACTAGACGTTCCGATGGTCAATGAGCCGGTTCCGACTCCGGGGCACTGGAATATCAACGATATCTACCAGGGCCGATTCTTCGACTGAAAAACTTTAGGGAAGCGGGGCCCTTCTCGTGGTGACGGGGGAAACTCGGGGTAAATCGAAAAGTAAAAAGCGTTAGAAACTTAAGAGAGGATTGAAATGACGCAAGTGATCGACCCATTCAGGGACGGACGGCCGCTCTGGCTGGGACTCGACGAAGAGGGATTTCGTCGCAAGGTGTTTCAGGTAATTGGAAAAGACCTGCGTGATACCGAGTTTTTGAATGCCGGCCTGACCATCTTCGAACCCGGTGAGGCGTCGTCGATGCATAACCATCCCGAGTCAGAGGAGATCGATTTCATAGTGCAAGGTGAGGGCGAGGTTGTTGATACCGACGGCAAGCGCACTCCATTTGCAGAGCACACGTTCATGTACATAAAAAAGGGGGTATGGCACCAGCACGTTAATACTGGGAGGGAGCCGCTGTGGCTTATCTGGATTTATGGACCTCATGGAGAGCTTCCAACAACATAGTTCGACGCTAGCGTCAGAATTTCAAAAGGAGAGAAAGTAATGCGTTTTAGGTTGACATCAACAAAGTCCCGCAGGATCTTTGGTCTTGGTTCCGCTGCTATTTTAGCCACGGGCCTAGCCGCCTGTGGCTCGTCTTCGAGTAGCACTTCGACTACTCAAGCCGGTTCGGCAACTACCGCCGCTAAGAAAACATATACAATCGCCTATGTGCCAGGCGCAACCGGCGTAGCCTTTTATGACTCGCTAGCTGCGGGAATGAAGGCAACGGCGGCATCATATGGAATGAAGTTTGTCTACCAAGGAGCAGCAGCATTCAGTCCTTCTGCTCAGACCCCGATCGTTGACGGCGTCTGCACGCAGCACCCAAGCGTATTGGTTGTCTCTCCGACGGACCCAGTGGCCATGGCCCCAGCGATCAATACCTGCTTGAGTGCAGGGATTCCAGTGATCACGACGGATACGACGCTAAGTAATACTTCGCAAATCAGCAGCCAGATCACGACTAGTAACCTTCAAGGTGGCAAGGCAGCCGCTGACTTTATCGGCAAGGCCCTTGGTGGCAGCGGGCAAGTGGCGGTATTGAGCCTGTCGGCTACGGCGACTACTCAGGTCCTTCGTGTTCAGGGATTTGAAAACGAACTGAAAGCCGCCTACCCGAACATCCAGGTTGTCGCCGTTCAGTATACTGGACAAGCGATCGCTGATTCGACAACGGCCGTGAACGCCCTAATGCTCGCCCATCCTGGGATTAAGGCCATCTTCTCAGTATCCGGCACTGGTGCCGAAGGCGCAGCGGATGCTTTTGCAGCCAACGGGACGACGGGGAAAGTCGTCAACGTCGGATTCGACGCCGGTCCCAACACGGTCAAGATGCTTCAGTCTGGAGAGATTTCGGCCACGGTTGCACAGCAGGCTTCCCAAGAGGGCGTGTTGGCCGCACAGTATGCCCATGACATCCTCACTGGAAACAAGTCGGCTGTTCAGGCGAAGATTCAGCTTCCTGACGTGCTCATTACCAGTGCTCAGTCCAAGTTGGCTAGCTTCTCGAAGTACTTCTACAAGCTCTAGTCATTGACTAAGTGGAAAGTGTCCCGGCGGCCAAGAATCCAATGGGGCACTTTCCGTCAAGTGAGTTTTGTCCGTATTCAGTCTTTAGCCTTAGTTTCAGGTCAGGAATAGTTAGTGCGTGTTTCGAGGGAGCATCTGGTTCTTCGACTTGCGTAGGTGGGTTGGTCGCAGGGGACTCCTAGGGGGATTACGGTCCTGTTGTTTTCCCCACTGGAACACGCCGTGCAAGGCACTTCAAACCCCAAACTAGCGCCAGCACCTTCAAGGTTTTTAGGTATGACCAAGTGCCGATCAAAAGACTGCCCCTATCAAATGGGCCAATTCGGCGGTTTCAACAATCCATGTCGAAGATTTCTCGAGAGAATCCAAAGAGAACTTAACTTGGAGTCAGTTTTGCAACAATGGTGTGCTCTAGTTTTTCCAGAGGAGTAATTTGATGATAACGAGCGACAGGATCGATTTGCTCGATGAAGGGGGGATCGCTATGGGTGCGCGCTTGGCGGTAAAGGGCGTGTCGAAGCATGAGATCGG
>JAKAPB010000044.1 GCA_021823045.1 Actinomycetes bacterium
TAAATCCCTGCGGCTTCATCCGAAATAGTCCGCATCGCACACTCATAATGTAGTTTGATCTTAGAGCTTGTTAGGTTCTAACTTGGAAAGTTATTGGAACAGGACTCAATTGCTCTGGTAAAGCAGAGGTGGCGGTGGGTGATGCGAAGGTCGTTTGAGGCCGCGCTCGTCGCCTGGGACAGATGGTGCCCTTCCTTGGGTCGAGGATTCAACTGCTTCGTGGACCCGTGGTGCTGCTAAGTATTGTCCCTGTGTCATTGGTGCAAGTACTCTTTGGGGCTTCTAGTTTGTACTAAGGGAATAGAATCCTTTGGTTGCCCTCTAGCGATACAACAGAGGTGTTCGCAGTTTGACATTCACAATGCAAGACCCCAGAGTAAAGGCCTTCAAGGAGACGATACTGAGGTTTGATTACTCGTTGGTCGTAGTAGTCCTCGGCATAGCGACCATGGGAATCGTCATGGTCTACTCGGCTACTAAAGACAAGCTGGCGGCAGCTGGCCTAAGTCCACAGTATTACCTGCAAAGGCAGGCGATATTCGTGGCGATCGGTCTCGTTGTGATGATAATTGTATCGTTGATCGATTACTCCAAGCTTGCGAACTTGTCATACATTGCCTATGGCGGTATTTTTCTTGCGCTCTTAGGAGTGCTAACTGGGATAGGCAAGAGTGCGCTCGGGTCTCAAAGGTGGTACCAACTCGGACCATTCCAACTCCAGCCCTCCGAATTTGCGGCCCTAGGGATGATTATGGCCGTCGCCTACTACTACGAGACGCACCAGGGCGAAAGTAGCTTGAAAAGTCTGGTGACGGTGTTAGTTATGGCGCTGATACCGATGGGATTGGTCATAAAGCAGCCGGACATCGGTACCGCTCTGATCATGGGGATAGTGCTGGCTGGGATGTTGGTGGTTGCCGGTGTCCCTCTACGTTATTTACTTTTGCTTGGCATTGGTGGAACCCTCGCAATCTTTCTCGTGGTTCACTTTGGGATTCTTAAGCATTACCAGGTTCAGAGGTTGACGGCGTTTTTGAACCCGAATAAAAATGCCCTTACCACCGGGTACAACTTGACTGAGTCAAAGATTGCAATCGGCTCGGGATCTCTATTTGGTAAAGGACTATTTAACGGTCCACAGACGAACCTCGCGTATGTTCCGGAGCAGCAGACGGACTTCATCTTTACAGCAGTGGGCGAGCAACTCGGCTTCATCGGTGCAGGGGCACTGCTCATTGCGTATGGTTTTTTATCCTTTAGAATTTGGTCGGCGATGAAGTCTGCCAGGGACCTTTTGGGTAGGTTGCTTTGTGGTGGCATCTTCGCGCTAGTCGTCTATTCGGTTTTCCAGAACGCCGGCATGACGATGGGAATCATGCCGATTACCGGTATTCCGCTTCCGTTCATGAGCTACGGGGGATCTGCTACCGTTGCTTTTTCAATCTGCATGGGTTTCGTGCTTAACGTCGGAATGAGGAGAAGCCGTGCCGAGCGATACTAATGCGTCAAAGGCGGTAGATGATGGGATCGATACGAAGCTTACGCCTGGTGATATCGGAGAAGGATCGGCAATTCCGGAACAAGTTGAGGCTCGAACGGAATTGGGTGCAGAGCGCCTCCCGGAGTCAGAAGACGTTGACAAAGAGCCAGTTGCATTATTTAACGAAGCTTTGCTGAATGTGCCTTTCCGGGAGGTTGAGCTCGATTCGGCGTCAAAAGTCGAGAGGCTCAGGCCGGCTGAGGTGCAAGATGTTGGGGTAGCGCTACCGGAGACCCACGCCAGGATGCGCTTGCGACTCACCGACGACCACTCTCAGCAAGTCGATATTCCGATCTCTCTGGAACAGGCCTCCGCCCTATCCGCAGTGGTGCGAGGAATCAAGCCCCCGCGGCCTTTTTCTAACATGCTAACTTGTGAGATTCTAAAGGCATATGGGCTTGTTATCGAGTTTGTGGCCATCGTCGGAAGATCGGGCGGGACATATTTGGCAGAAGTCACCTTGAACTCACCGAGCGCTGGGCTCAAGAGCTTCCCAGCTAGGCCTTCGGATGCCGTCCTCTTGGCATTAACCCAGAGTCCGAGGGCACCAATTTTGGTCGATAGGCTGCTGATTCCCTAACTGGCTTTGATTCTGGTTCGCGGTGTCAAATGTGGCGACGCCCTCTTGTTTGACTGGTCCGATATTCTCAGTAACAGCGCGATCAGAACATAGTTTGCCACCAAACTGGAGCCTCCGTATGCGACGAAGGGGAGGGTAACTCCAGTTAGGGGAAGCAATCTGGTTACTCCGGCCATGATGAAGAAGGCTTGCAAGCCGAGTGTCAAAGAAAGTGCGGCACCGCAAAGCGATGCGAACTGCGAGTCAGCTCGCCGGGCGGCCTTTAGGCCGAATCCAACCAGCAGGATGAAGAGGAACAGAATTGCGGTCGTGCCCAACAGGCCCATTTCTTCTCCGATGGCGGCGAAGATAAAGTCCGATGTCACCACTGGAATCAGGCCTGGGTGACCATGGCCGAGTCCAGTCCCTGAAATTCCGCCAGAACCAAAGGCGTACTGCGCCTGAACTAGCTGATATCCGATTGTCAGGGAGTACTTCCAGGGGTCCAACCAGGTGGTAATTCGCTCACCCACCTGCGAGAATAGCTTTGATGCGACAAATGCTCCAACGCTGAAAAGGATGCTACCAAAGATTAAGTACCAGCTATTCGAGGTGGCGATCCAGAGGGCAAATATAAAGACCAAAAAGATTAAGAGGGAAAAGCCCACGTCCCTTTCGGCGGTCATTATCAATAGAGAGATTGCCCAGGCCACTAGTATCGGTCCGCCTGCACGCAAAGCGCCAGATGCTTTTCGGATGTGAAATGGCGAGAAATCGCTCAGTACTTCACGTTTCTCAGTCATATACGATGCAAAGAATATGGCGAGCATTATCTTTGCTGCTTCTACGGGCTGAAAACTCAGCTGACCCAAGTGGATCCACAATCTCGCACCATTTATGTTCTCACCGATAACCGGTGCTAGCGGCAGAAGGAGGAGGACTACACCGCCAAGCATGAGGAGGTATCGGTACTTGTCGAGAATCTCAATTTTAGGGATCAAGGCGAGGGTTAGCACAAATCCCAGCACACCGACCGCACTCCACAACGACTGCAGGGTTGCTTCCGCCGGATCAAGTCGTTGGATAAGAACGTATCCAAAGGCGTTCAGAAAACTGATTATCGGAAGTGCCGTCGGATCGGCGTTTGGAGCAAAGACATGCAAGGCAAGGTGGCAGAGCAAAGGGAGCACTAAAAGCCAGATTGCGCTTAGCGGAACGTGCGTTGGCATGGTAGAGTCGAGCCCTACCTTGGCTAAAAGCCATGTTAAAGACGCAATGAGTTCGGCAAGAATTATCATGCCAAGTTCGCTACGCCTCCTTCTGTTCTTCAGGGAAGGTACGTAGACATTGTCTTTAAAGTTGCTTTTAAATTGGAATTGCCAACTCTTTGACGCTTTGTGTCGTTCATTTGCTCTGATGGTCTGCACTATCTAGGTAGGTTACTATCTATGAGTTCAATAGACAGAGCCCAAATAGCATCTTTCGGCACAGCAAGGTTTTATAATCGCGAACTTTCCTGGCTGAGCTTCGGCGAGAGGGTTCTCGAATTGGCGGATGACGCGAGCTTGCCCCTCCTGGAACGGATAAAGTTTCTAGCTATTTTTGGAAATGGACTCGACGAATTCTTTCAAGTCCGAGTCGCTGGCCTGAAAGATCAATTGGCGGCAAACCTAGGCGTTTTATCTACCGATGGCCTCACACCAAGGGAGCAACTTAAAGCGATACGAAAGCAGCTCGTTAGAATACTCGAGCGTGCCGACACCACTTACGACGAGATAATCCGTGTCGAGTTCCCTAAAGTTGACCTAAATCTCGTCTCATGGAGCCAGCTAAGTTCCCAAGAGAAGAAGTTTATGTCCGGGGTCTTTTTGAATGATGTATTTCCCGTTCTGACACCGCTTGCCGTAGACCCCTCGCACCCCTTCCCTTACATTTCAAACCTCTCGTTAAACCTTGCCGTTGTGGTGAGGGATCCCGATTCAGAAGGGGATCACATAGCTCGAGTTAAGATTCCACCGCTATTGCCGAGGCTGATTGAGGTCAAAGAGGGTGAATTTATCCCTTTGGAAGACCTCATTGCATCTCACCTTCCAGCCCTCTTTCCCGAGATGGACATAGGGGAGAGCTACGTGTTTAGGGTTTCGCGCAACGCTGACCTTACCCTAGAAGAAGAGGAGGCAGACGACCTTCTTTCGCTTGTGGAACTCGAACTACGACGACGGCGCTTTGGTAGAGCCGTCAGATTAGAAATCACCGAAGACGCCAGTGATGATGTAGTCGAGTTGCTCGTGAGGGAATTGGAACTGCACGAAGACGACGTCTACAGGACGAGTTCTCTACTCGACTTGTCTGGTTTGTGGGCGATTTATGACGTCGACCGACCTGAACTAAAGCAGATGCGGGCACCCCTTGTTACGCCATTGGCCCTGATGTCCGAAGGACTCCCTCGTCCTGACATTTTTTCTGCAATCAAAGAGCACGACCTACTTCTGCACCACCCCTATGAGACATTTACTGGAACCGTCGAGATGTTTGTGGAAGAGGCGGCGAGGGACCCAGAGGTACTCGCAATAAAACAGACCTTGTACCGGACCTCTGGGGATTCGGCGATTATCGGATCTCTGATTAAAGCCGCTGAAGATAACAAACAGGTTGCGGTGCTTGTCGAACTGAAGGCGCGTTTTGACGAACAGGCAAATATCGGCTGGGCGAAGAAACTAGAGCAGGCGGGTGTACACGTGGTATACGGCCTGGTGGGGCTGAAGACCCACATGAAGGCGATCCTGGTGGTACGGCGGGAGCCGGAAGGACTGCGAAGGTACTGCCACATAGGCACGGGAAACTACAACGCAAAGACTGCTAGGACCTACGAAGACATCGGAATGCTTAGCGGCGATCAGAGGCTCTGCGCCGATTTGAATGAGGTTTTCAACTACCTGACGGGATACTCAAAGCGGCAATCTTATGAGAGGCTGATCCTTGCACCAAACGAATTGCGTAGTCGGATTGTCGAGTTGATCCGTTCCCAAGGTGAGCTGGGCGAAGATGGAAGGATCCTGCTGAAAGTTAACGGCTTAGTAGATCCAGACATCATCGATGAGCTTTATGCAGCTTCTATGGCGGGGGTAAAGGTCGACCTGTTGGTGCGTGGGGTATGCGCACTGCGGCCGAGAGTTCCTGGACTTAGCGAGAACATCACGGTTAGGTCGATCGTGGGGCAGTTTCTCGAGCATTCGAGGGTCTTCTGCTTTGGAGGAGTAGGTGGCTCGGAGCGTCAACTATTTTTTGGCTCAGCCGACTTGATGCAACGTAACCTTGATCGGAGGGTGGAGCTCCTGGTA
The DNA here is from genome assembly GCA_021823045.1 of Actinomycetes bacterium. The sequence goes on from JAKAPB010000044.1 coordinate 5,441, forward strand.
CCCATTGTCGATCCGGCGATCGAAGCTCGAATTGTCGAAATTTTGACTCTCGACTGGTCGGACGACGTGCAGACGTGGCAACTCGACGCCGACGGGCAATGGGAACGCCTAGAAAGAAGAGAAGGACGTTGTGCTCAGGCGCAGCTATCGGAATTGGCGATTGAGAGGTCGCGGACGATGATGGGAAGGGCGTAGCCGTGGCTATCGAAAGGGAATACAAGCTTGACTCATCTGGAATCCCAGACCCCCTAAAAGTCGAGATAGGTACCGGACTTTCCAAAGTCGCCGAGACAAGAAAACAACAGCTTTCCCTCTACTTCGATTCGGCAGGCCTTGATCTGGGGCGCTTGGGGATCGGATTACGCTTTCGCACCGTAAATGACGAACCGATAAAGGGCGTTTGGACGATGAAGATACCGAGAAACTTCAACTCGGCTGGAGCAACACAGCGAGAGGAGATTGAAGTTGAGGGGGAGCGTGGCGAGATACCTGGCCCTATACGAAAGGTACTTCAACGCCTTGATCTGCTCGATTCGCTAATTCCAACTGTGAGCCTAAAAACCGATCGAACCAGCTTCAAAGTGGCAAGGGACGGCGTGAAGCTCCCCATAGAGATAGACGTGGACCTCGTCGAATTTCTCGATGGGTCCATCTATCGAGAGGTGGAGATCGAGGTCCAAAAAAGGGAGTTTGACGACGTGGCGGCGTCCATCGCTGGGCGTTTTGAGTCGGCTGGGGGTATTCCAAGTAAAAAGACGAAGCTTGAGAGGGCTACCGAGAGGTCCCCGTATGGGTCATTAGCCGAGACGATTCAACCCGACCTCACATCCTTAGAATTTTGGTTGAGAAACGGCCTTCTTCTTAGTTCATTAATGCTTAGCTCGCTTGTTGCCTTGCCCGGAGAAGTCGAGGCCTTCAGTTTTAGGGGTGTCGTCTGGGAAGCTGTTTGCTACCTTCGTGCCCTTGTGAAGGAGAGTAGCGAAATTGAGTTGCTTCTTGATGAGTATGCTGAGCTTTCACTGTCTATATCGGAAGGCAGGGATTTCATAGCAAGCGGCGATCGCCTGGCGGAAAGCATCTACAATCGCTACTTCGCTCTATATGGATCGGAAACTTCGGGGCGTGACCCTCTCAAAGGGTTGGACCTTGGTGCCGTTTTGACTTGGGACGACGAGTATTTACGAAGCTTGCTCGCATCTGTCAGAAAGCTAGACGAAGTATTCGATTCCATAGATGGCGATCCAGGGTCTATCACCACGGATGATCGGTTCTCATTGCTAGTCGACGAACTGCTGGATATTGTCATCGGTGCAGTACCGATAGGGATGGACATAACTCTCGCAAAGAGCGTTGCCGAGTTTTTTGATCTAGCGGTTGGTAAAAAAGCATCGTCAGTGTCGTCTGGCACTACTACCAATTTCCAGGCACTTAAGATAGCCGTTTCGCAGATGCTGAAGGATCTTGAACTTCTCGAGAGGACATAACTTGTAATGAATCCTTCTGGAAATGTTCCAAATGCCAAGGGTCCGGTGATAGCGGCATTGGATTTAGGGTCAAACTCATTCCATCTCGTTGTGGTAATCGCTCGACCAGACAGGAGCTTCCATATCGTTGCATCGGAGAAGAGAATGCTTCGGTTAGGTGAAGAAGTAGCATACTCTGGTTCGATTTCGGCATCGAGCATCCAGAAAGCGGCCAAGACCGTGGCCGAGCTTTCAAAAATTGCTGAACTTGCTGGCGCTGAAGAGACGGTGGCCTTTGCAACCTCAGCGTTTCGAGATGCATCGAATTCCGAAGACGCGCTCGATGCTATTACGCAGGTATCGGGGGTACACCCACACGTCATTTCTGGTGTACGTGAAGCTCAGCTTATATACCAAGCCGTGAGATCGCATCTAAGCCTCGAGCCGTTTCCGGCTTTAATATGCGATCTAGGTGGTGGCAGTCTCGAGCTGATCATAGGCGACCAGAGACAGAGTTACTTTACTTCGTCTCTTCCGCTAGGGGTAGGCCGGCTTAAGGCTAACTTCTCTGGCTCAGATCCACTTACGCCCAAGGAGAGGGCCTCCCTTGTAGGTCATATCCACAAAGTGATGGATCCGGCTATCTCCAGAATTGTCGACTTCGATCCTCGTTCGATAGTCGTCTCTTCGGGAACCTTTGGTGCGCTACTCAAAGTCGCAAAGGTCTCTCGAGCCCCTTTTGGGACCGATGAACAGTTCGACGACGAACCCGTTGGCGTCAAGGAGATCCAAAAGATTGGCAAGAGGCTCCTTGCTCTCGGCACTCAAAAGAGGATGGCCATTGCCGGTATGGATCCAAAGAGGGTCGATCTTCTTCCTATCGGTTGGCTTGTGTTAAGCGAGATCCTTTCCGCCACCAAGGTGACCACCCTTCGTTATTCGGACTGGGCCTTGAGGGAGGGGATAATACTGGACCTTCTTGAGGCAAGAGAGGATTTCGAATTCGCATTTGATGCACACGACCTTCGAGAAGGGGCGGTGCGGGCATTAGCCGAGAAGTTTCATGGCCTAAACAGCCACGCCCTCAAGGTGCAGGAGTTTTCAATCCGCTTGGCCGAGTCCCTAAGGGAAAGGTTAAAGCTAGATTCTTCCGACATTGAGCTGCTCGGATATAGCGCGATACTCCACGATATCGGAGAGTGGATAGCACAAGAAGATCACGATAAGCATTCCGCTTACTTGGTGGAGACCAGTCCGCTAAAGGGCTTTTCTGACCTTGAGAAGTCCATGATCTCCTCCATCGTGCGTTTCCATAAGAGGGGAACTCCAAAGCCAGCTGACTACCAAGCATTCCAGAAACTTCGACCCTTGGAGCGATCGAGGGTGCTGATTTTGGCTGGAATCTTGAGAATCGCTGACGCCTTAGACCGTTCGCACGCCAGCGTAATCGATTCACTTAGCGTTGAGGTCACACAAGGATCTTTGACGATCCTTGTGGACACGAAACAGGATATTTCGATGGAAATAAATGGCTTTCGCAAGAAGAAGGGGCTCTTTGAGGAGCTAACCAAGATGGATGCCGAGATATACCTCAATTCATAAGGTACGGATCGGGGAGGTGATACGCACCCAGGACCGGCGTTGCCATTCACTCAGGATGGCCCTACAACCGGTCAGTCGGCAAAGGGATCAATTGGTTTTGGCTTGGGAAGTATTCGTGGGTCTATGACGTCTAGTTCCATTGTCTCGATGGGCTGAGGCTGTGGTCCTTTAACCTTCAGGCTAACATAGGCGGCTGCACCCGCTGGTATAGGGATCCAAAAGTTAAATAAGCGATAGCTGATGACCGAAAGAATAGCTATTCCTCTTGGGATTCCGAATCCCCCAAGAAGTTTGATTAGCGCCGGCTCTATAACTCCGAGTCCGCCGGGTGTAATGGGGATAGCGGCTAAAACATTGGCTAGACCGTAGGCTACTAGCAGCGAAATGGGATCAATTGCACGACCAAATGCCAAAATCATCATCCAAAGTGATGCCGCGTCGGCGAGCCAGTTGATCGATGCCCACAGGAGAGCGCGCCTAAGGAGGTCTGGATTCTGCCACAGCTCCTTGATCCTTTCGCCTATCCTTACGAAGATTCTCTCAGCCGAACCTGGCTTCAGGTATGGTATTCGACGACCTATCTTGGTAACTAAGGCAAGGGCCCTGGGTTGGTTCTTGGTGAAAAGTATCAGAAGTAGCGCAAAGGAACCGATTAGCACGATTCCCAGCAACGCCACCACGGCGTAAATTGGATCAAAGCCGTTAAGGGGAATCGAAATGATCA
>JAKAPB010000045.1 GCA_021823045.1 Actinomycetes bacterium
TCCATCGACGAGATGAACTGCGACGTCAACCACGGGGAAGCCAAAGTTTCCCCCGTGAGTCATCGCCTCTAGGATACCTTTTTCTACCGCTGGAATGAAGTTTCGCGGTATCGCTCCGCCAACAATCTCGTCCAAGAAACTGAAGCCTTCACCACGTGCCAAAGGTCGAATTCTGATGTTAGCAACCCCGTACTGCCCATGTCCACCGGTCTGCTTCTTATATTTGCCTTCGGCGGTTGCTTCGGCCGTGATCGATTCCAAGTAAGGGATTTCCGGCTCGGAATAAGTGGCTTCTACGCCGAACTTTCTAGCTGCCCTCTCCAAAGCTATGGAAATATGTGCCTCCCCTTGTCCGGCGACAAGGGCTTTGTGACTCCGAGGATCCCTGCTGATACTTAGCGTTGGGTCCTCCTCGGCGAGTTTGAGAAGTGCGGAGAAGAGCTTTTCATCATCCTTCGAATTTACGGGCGTAACGGCTACCACGAGAAGGGAAGGTTCGAAAGTAATGCCTTTGGCATCAGAGGACCTATTTTTCGAAAGCACATCGGCTGTTTTCGCACCCGAAAGCTTGGAGAGGGCTACTATGTCGCCACGTTGGCCGTATTCGAGCGGAAGATGCTCTTTGCCCAAGAGTGTGAAAAGCTGCCCTATCCTTTCATCAGATTGTGTTCGAAGGTTAGTAAGCGCCGACGATGGACGCAAAACCCCCGACCTAACCTTTGCAAGCGAGAGTTTCCCCATAAAGGGGTCGGCAAAGGTCTTGAAGATCTGAATTTCAACATCCTCCTTGGGGTCCTCTGAAGCCTCAGGCCCGGAACCAATTTCAGCAATAAAATCTACGAGACGGTCGATTCCAATCTCTTTTACGGCCGAGCCAACAATTACCGGAAAGACGGTTGCATCTTTAACCCCTCTTGCCATGGCCATTTCCAGCTCTTGAAAACTGAGTGTTTCGCCAGCTAGATACCGTTCCATAAGTGCATCGTCGGCGACTACTATTCCCTCTACCAGCTGTTCATGAACAGAATGCTCTAAGTCTTCTATCTCCTTGGGGACGGGTACTTCTTCTGCTACCGGCGCGTTTTGGTAAACCAGGGCCCTGTCGGAAAGAATGTCAACCACCCCCCTAAAGGAGGATTCGATTCCAATTGGCAGCTCCAAGGGTGCAACACCAGCTCCGAAGTGTTCCTTGAGTGTGTCCACCGTGGCGAAATAGTCAGCCCTTTCCCTATCTGCTTTGTTGACAAATATGAGCCTTGGAATGGCGGCTTGATCCAGAAGTTCCCAAATTCGATCAGCGTCAGGGCCGATAGGTTCGGCTGCAGAGACTACGAATATGCACATCTCAACTGCGGATAAGGCGCTTTGAACCTCGCCAATAAAGTCCGCTACGCCGGGTGTGTCCAAGACATTGAGCGTAAGATCCTGCCTTGAGAGTGCCAGCAAGGTTAGTGCGATCGAATGCTTATGTTTGATCTCCTCGGGATCTGCGTCCGACAGAGTATTTCCGTCTTCGATTCTACCTATTCGTTTGCTCGCCTTGAAGAGGAAGGCTAGTGAATCAGCCAGGAGGGTCTTACCCGAACCCGCCTGGCCCACTAAGGCCACGTTGCGAATAGACCTCGAACCACCTTGAGCCATTTTGACCTCCCCAGGGACAAATCCGGGCATCTGTTACTCGGTTAACGATAAAGTTACGCGACTATTGGGTAATTTCCAACTATCAGGGCCAAATGAGGCCTTTGGTCGGTACTAAAAGGCTATTTGCCCACTGCGGATACTTATTGTGCTAGATTTAACATCGAGTGTGAGGTTCCAGCTGAGTAGGCCCTTGGAGGGTAAGTAATTTTCTGGACCACGAGGAGTTCTCATTGTTCGATGGTCATTTGAGGGAGGGTGTCGATAAGCGTACCGGCCCGTTAGGTCTGGCGCTTTCGTCAATTGGGGTAACGGCTGACCTGCTTACGCTCAGTGGGCTGGTAATTAGCCTTCTAACAGCGATAGCGATTGGTACGGGCCACACCCTGGTCGGATTTTTTGGAGTTCTCGCTTCCGGAATACCCGACCTATTGGATGGACCGGTAGCAAAAGCGTCGGGCGCCACATCAAAGCGCGGAGCCTTCTTCGATTCATTTTCTGACAGGGTAAGTGACCTCCTCCTTTTTGGAGGTATAGGTGTGCTAATGCTCCACCGCCAAAACGACCTTGTGGCGGTTGTCGCTTTCGCTGACTATGGCGTTGCGAGTCTTATTTCTTACCAGAGGGCGAAGGCGGAATCGCTGGGCTTTGTCGCCAAGGGTGGGATTATGGAAAGAGCCGAACGGGTAATTGCAGTAGCAATTGGCCTACTTCTCTCCTTCGCTCTGGTGTGGGTGCTTTGGCTGGTACTTGTTTTGAGCTTGGTTACCGCCGTCCAAAGATTTTTAAAGATTTGGAGTCAAGGTACGGCCAACATGCCAGACAAGCAGGCGAGCAGTAGGTACCTTTACCTTCAGCAACGCCGAGGAGAGTTCAAGAGGCGTTCGCAACCGAGGCGTGCAAATAGTTCCCGCAAAAGGACAGGGACCAGGGGGCCAGGCCAGCTTTCAGCCTACAGTAGGCAGAGCAGGCTAAGGGCTTCTGCTCGCATGAGGTCTTGGTGGGAGAGTCAACGATAAGTGTCGAAGTATTTCTCAGCATCCAAGACGCTGGGAGATTCCGGACCTTCGTTGAGAGCGTTTTCTCGCTTGAAAGGCAAGTTGGCGGTTTTTCCTTATGAAATAGGGTCTATTCTTGCAAGCTCCATACCTATCGGGTTCAGGCCAAAGGTCGCTAGCGTTATTGGCCCAATTGCTTATCTATCCTCCAAACAAAAAAGAGATTATGCCCTACGGGCTCAGCAGCTCGCCAGTTTCGGAAGGGAGGATCAGCGGGTCCTCACCCGAAGAACAGTAGCGGTATTTACGTCCTATGTTCTTTACTGGCTCGAATCTTTGGCAATGCCTAGGTCCGAAAGGGCGGAGCTGCTGCAGAATCTCAGCTATGAAGGTTGCGACGAACTCGTCGAATACCTCCAAAATGGACGTGGAGCTATATTAGCAACTTGTCACCTTGGGAACTGGGACTGGGGTGGTAGTTGGTTTGCCGCTTATCACCACCCCTTAGCCGCTGTGGTCGAAAATTTGAAACCCGATTCTGTGGCTGAGTGGTTTTACTCATACCGCAGGGAGCTCGGAATCGATCCGATACCTCTAGATGGACCGGTGGCCGCCAAGGTCATTCAGGCGGTCAAGGATGGAAAGTTAGTAGCACTTCTGAGCGACCGTGACCTGAGTGGTTCTGGTGTGGTTGTGAACTTTTTCAATGAGAGAGTTCGGATGCCCAGTGGTGCTTCTGTCCTGTCACTTCGAACGAAGACACCTATTTTCCCCGCTGCTGTCTATCAGACTCCGAGGGGAGGACACCATGTTGTGTTTCTAGATCCGATTTTTCCGGCTGATTCTGTCGGCTCGTCGATAGCTGAAAAGGTCGGTTATATGACGCAGCTTGTTACTTCGGCTCTCGAGACGCTAATTGCCGAGAATCCGACCCAGTGGCATGTGTTGCAGCCACTGCCGATTGAAGAGGGCTAATTTTGCCGAGAGAGGCATTTTCGAGGTCCCGTCAACATTGGTCAATGGTGGAGCTCGCAAGAGTGTAGACGAATCAAAATCCCTAAGTTGGTTGTGGGGCGTTGAGTCGAATTTAGGCGATCGGCTAGAGTGCGCAAGCTTACCTCATCGGTAGGACGTCATGGTCGATACACAGAGTTATGAAGGGGCAGATACGGGCCAAAAGAGCAAGAGTGAGTGATCATCGGCTATTGGCCCCTAGGTTTCGAGCATTTCCGCTTTTAAGGAGCATACGACAGTCTGTGCTCTTCAAGCGGGAGGAAACGATCACCAATTAGTGCAAAGGATATTCTCCTCTTGCAGGTGGAAAGGTCTGACTTCATGAAGGGACAACCGGCCAAGTGTGACACCACATAAGAACAATCAGGGATCATATCCTTGCTCAGACTTTACCTGCCTCCAGTGCAGAATCCGATTCTGAACAGGGTTGCAAGAGTTGTCGCAGCGATGTGATGCTCTATAACAAGATCTAAGGAATTTGCGAGAGTAGATCGTTTCTTCCCCTCGTCTCAGATCCATCATGGCTGTGGCGGCAGACTAACTGGAGTAAAGCTCGCTAAGAGGCTTACCTGCGCCATCTGTGGAACAGAGGTAGATATGCGGGGTCCCCGGAAGTTGATCCACAGCGAGTGTGAGTGTCCCTCGGGTTAGCTTTGTTCAGATCAGCAATCCCTGTCCGTTCCTGGGCCATTTGCTACAGGCGGCATTTCAGATGATGGGACGACTCATCATCTGGAGAGTGCGTGCAAGACCAGCAGTAACGCTGGCCGTGCTTGACGAGGCGAGAACAACTCTCGGATTAGTGAGAAGTCCGAGACGAGAACCTTGAAAAAGGTGCATCATCATGAGTGGACTCACTATTTATCACCCAGATGCGACGGCACCATGCAAAGCAGATACAGTGTGCATCACGAGGGTCGAGTTCGACAAGCGACCAAGCTGGTCCTGGTTGAGATCAAATCAGGCTAAGGCGTGGCAATTTGGAAGCGTACAAAAGCTGGTCAGGACAAAAGTTGGCTAGGAAATGAACTAGTCATTTGCCTAACTCTCTGTCGGGAGTCTGACCGCTGACAAGTTGGCCCGACGACGAAATGAACAGAGATGCCTATAGTTGCCTAGGAACTACAGTGCATCGAGGAAAGATTTTAACTTGAAGATTGCGCAGATTTCTCCTTATTCGATGAGTGTCCCGGGAGGTGTACAAGGTCAGGCGGCTGGGTTAGCTCATGCGATGCGCTCTATGGGATGCGAAGTCGACGTTATCGCTCCCTCGGATATCGTGACCTCGTCGGAGTATTTTATCAACTTGGGACACAGCGTGAACTTCTCGGCGAATGGCTCGATGGCTCCGATTTCGATCTCCGCGTTCCTCGCCCACAGGATCTCCCGGATCCTAAAGGAAGGGAATTATCAGGTCGTCCACATCCACGAGCCTGCGGCACCTTTTGTTGGAATTCTCTCTTTGGCAATGGCTAAAGGAATAGTGGTTGGAACATTTCATCGAGGTGGGGTATCTGGAGTATATCGAACCTATGGGAAGTTAGTACGCGGCCTAACTAGTCGACTTGCGTATAGGTATGCGGTATCTGAGGCCGCCGCAGTCACCGCACAGAGGGCGGTCGGAGGCAGCTACGAGGTCGTTGGGAATGGGGTAGATATCGCTCGATTCAGGGACGCTTCGCCTTGGCCAAAAGAGCGATTCGTCGTATTATTCATCGGTCGGCATGAACACCGCAAGGGTCTCTCAGTGTTAATTGAGGCCGCAAAGAGGGTAGATCAGGATTTTGAAGTCTGGATAGCGGGAGATGGCGGTGAAACACTGGTATTGCGTCAAGAGACCCAGGATGACAATAGGTTTATCTGGCTGGGCAGGATCTCAGACCAAGAAGTCACTGCGAGAATGCTCGCTGCGGACGTAGTGTGCGCACCATCTTTGTACGGAGAGAGCTTTGGTCTTGTTTTGCTCGAAGCAATGGCGGCTGGCGCCGCGGTCATAGCAACTGACATATCTGGTTATCGTGATGTTGCTCGGTCCGGCAGAGAAGCAATTCTGGTGAGGCCCGGCGATCAGCTAGCCTTAGCTTCGGCACTGCGTCGCCTGATGGTTGAGGATGGGCTGAGACAAGTTCTCCAAGAGCAGGGACTAGCCAGAGCCGAGGAATTCTCGATGGCAAAGCTGGCGGAAAAGTATATCGCCAAATATGAGGAGTTAATTCTCAAAGGACTTAATGACTCTGTTTAGCGACCTTTGATTTTATGCTTCTACTAGTGTTGACAAACTTGGATAAGGGTACCGCCTGGGCCGGACGACCACTTCTAGAGCCTTCGAAGCGTCGAATTGAGGCTCTGTCTGCCTTTTGGCCGCTGGGGCTCATATTCTCGGTAATAGCCTATTTGGCCAGCTACCTCGTTACCTCGACGCTTAAGTTGAGTTTTGCGAGCATAATAGCAATTCCGGTTGGTTTGGCGGTGGGCCTCATCGCTATCGAGGTGCTTTACATATCATGTGCGAGGTTCGCTATAAATAGATTTCGGTTACTCACTCCAGAGCCGCATTTCGCATCAAGGCTCGAGAGCCTCCTGGATAGTCTCGGTGTTACAGTCGGGATTGATCAAGTTAGTTTTGCGGTGGTTGATTCTGATTTCCCCAATGTCGGGTCGTTGTACAACGGCAAGATGCCGACGATTATCTTTACCTCGGGAGCGGTTGGATTTTTCAACAGGGTCGAGCTTGAGGCGGTCGTCGCGAGGGAGTTGATGAGGATTAAGTCTGGTGTTTGTCAGTTTGAGGCACGATTGGCCTACGTAAATGGGATGGTCGGCCTCTTCTCGGGGGGATCTCCAAAGAAGTTGTCGGCCGGTTCGGTAGCCCGAGTCGCTCTGGCAGATATATCGGGTGTTTCGGTGACCCGATATCCACCGGCCCTCGCATCGGCACTGAGCAGATTGAATGATATCGAGTCTTTGGGCCAATCTTCATCAAAGCCGTTTAAAGTGACGGCAGCGTCTTGGTTGGTGCCGGGCCTTCCGGGCATTTCCCTTGACGAAAGGATTGCCGAGCTAAAGCAGCTCTAAGCGGGGTCCTAATTTGTTCGAGTTTCATCGATCCGTCTGTCGACGCCAGGCGGGGGAGGTACATTATTTTGTCAAAGTTCAAAGGACTTGTGGTAACTGGAATTGCATTATCCACCATTTTGGCGGCTTGCGGTAGTTCAGCTTCTACTTCAAGTAGCGGTTCTTCGTCGACCTCGTCGACCTCAAATACTTCGAACACTACCTCGCCAACTCAATATCTATATCCCCTGACCGGGCTTGTGGCGCCGAGTGAGGCCGCTGCAACAAGACCTTCGCTCGAAGTAAAGATTGATAACGCCCCGCAGGCTTGGCCGCAATCTGGGGTGGATAGCTCGGATGTCGTCTACGAGGAGATGGTCGAAGGAGGACTCACCCGGTACTTTGTCGTCTTCCAGAGTCATGGTTCGTCGGTTCTCGGTCCAATCAGGTCCGTGAGGGCCTCGGACGCCGACCTCCTGGCGACACTAGGAGGGCTTTTTGCTTACTCGGGCGGGATTCCGACCTTCGTCGCCGACGCTAGGGCTACCGGGATTATCGATGTTGGCGCTAACTCTTTTGCTGGCGGAGACTACTACCGTCTTTCTACCCGGTTAGCTCCTCACAATTTGTACTCCTCTACGTCGGTTCTCAGGAAATCGGCCGCAGGGAAAGGGAGCCCACCACCAATTCTCTTTAAATACCGCAAGAGCGGTAGCGCATTTTCGGTACCGGGTGCAAGGTCGGTCACCAGCTTCAACGTCGAGTTTTCAGGTGCGGTTACCGCACAATGGACCTGGAGTCCCCAGATAGACGGTTGGACGAGGGCGACCAACGGTACGCCGCAGGTCGGGGCGGTTTCTGGTCAAGCGATTTCGGCCCAGAATGTTATCGTGGAGCTGATGCCATACTCGAACACCGGGTTTGTCGATCCGGCGGGTAATCCGGTCCCGGTAGCCGACGAGGTTGGTACTGGACAGGCGTACTTCTTTTCTGGAGGAAAAGAAGCCAGCGGAACTTGGACCAAGACAGCGAGTAATGCCGTGGTTCAGTATGCTACCACAACCGGTAAGCCGGTATTTTTGCAACCCGGTAGGACCTGGGTGGAGATGGTGGAGATTGGCGGGCGGGTAACGGCCAATTAGCCAAGACGACCGACACTCATTTCCGTCTCTTTGTCGATCGTTGACTTCTAATGTTCCAGTGGCTGTAGATGGACATGGCTAAAAGGGGTGTTTCTTCGCTAAGCGGGAGCCTTAGCGAGGCCATTCAGCACCGAATTGCACACGGTAGACCCGCAATGCGGCAGATTTGCCTCTGTCTGGCGATCTGTAGTTAAACACTGGCATGATAATCCTCAAGGTAATCGCGGATGGAGTTCTACTGCATAGTCGTTGTTCCAGATAGATCGGTCCCCTTATACTGGTATGTTTGCCATCGATCCAAGGCACCTTGCAGATTGAATCGGCCTTGGGAAGATGCGGTTCTTCTGAGGGTCTACGGAGAGTCTTGTTAGCTATTGGGATGCGTCGGCCCGGTGTAGAATCGATTGGTATAGGTGTAAGGAGTGATAGAAGTGGATACCCAGAGCAATGAGTTCGGTACTGCAAGGGTAAAGCGTGGTCTAGCGGAGATGCTCCGTGGTGGCGTGATCATGGATGTGGTCAACGCCGATCAGGCCAAGGTCGCCGAGGATGCTGGAGCAGTGGCCGTTATGGCTCTTGAGAGGGTCCCCGCAGACATAAGGAGGGACGGTGGCGTCGCTCGTATGAGCGATCCCGCTCTTATTGAAGAGATTCAAGCGACGGTGACCATTCCAGTGATGGCCAAGGCCAGAATTGGTCATTTTGGTGAAGCACAGATCCTTCAGGCTATGCAGGTTGACTACATAGATGAGAGTGAGGTGCTCACGCCGGCGGACGAGGCGTATCACATAGATAAATGGTCATTCGACGTTCCATTTGTGTGTGGTGCAACCAACCTCGGGGAGGCACTCCGGCGAATATCTGAGGGTGCAGCGATGATTCGCTCGAAGGGTGAAGCCGGTACGGGAAATGTGGTGGAGGCGGTTAGGCACCTGCGCTCGATAACTTCCGAAATCAAAAAGATTATTTCGGCTGATCCGGCGGAGCTTTTCGGAATAGCAAAGAACATTCAGGCTCCATATGAACTAGTTTCAGAGATCCATAGGACGCACCGCCTGCCTGTTCCGCTTTTCTGTGCGGGTGGACTTGCTACTCCAGCCGACGCCGCCTTGGTGATGCAGCTTGGGGCGGAAGCGGTTTTTGTTGGGTCGGGCATCTTCAAGTCGGGAGACCCAGCAAAGAGGGCTCGGGCAATCGTAGAGGCGACGACTCACTATATGGACCCCACGATCCTTTTGAAGGTGTCTAGAAATCTTGGTGAACCAATGGTCGGGATCAACGCAGACGAAGTTGACGTGAAGATGGCAGAGCGCGGCTGGTAGTCGGTGGCACTTACCGTTGGCGTTCTAGCG
>JAKAPB010000046.1 GCA_021823045.1 Actinomycetes bacterium
CCCAGACGACGTCTCGGTCACCATACTGCCTCATGAGAAGAAGATGGCCGATATGCTGGTGGAGGGAGAGTTGGACGCCATGCTTTACCGTTCCAGGGTCCCGACTGAGGTCGACAGATCCGTTACACCAGTCGCCGAAGATTCCAGGGTGAAGTGGCTGTTCGACGACAGGAAGGTGGAAGAGATGCGATTCTATCAGAAGACAAAGATGTTCCCGTTCAACGACCTCATTGTTGTAAAGAAGGACGTCCTGAAGGAAAGGCCTCGGCTCGCGGAGAGCATCTTTGACGCCTTCGAAGAAGCAAAGAGACTGTCGTATGCGAAGCTCGCCGACAGATATGACATCCTTTCTGCTCCCGACGTGGTCTGGCAGGCTTCAGCCTATGAGGAACAAAGGGCAGTGCTAGGTGATGACCCTTATCGATACGGCCTTAAAGGAAACAGGGCTATCCTCGACACCCTTGCCGGGTACATGTTCGAACAGGGACTCGTTGAGCGAATCCCTGACGTGGAAGGACTCTTCGCTGATTCTTTACGAAGCCGCTGAAGCTGCCGCCGGCTTTATCCCGAGTTCAAAGCATTGTGGCAGGCTGCGTAGTGGGAAGGGGCCTTCTCCTCGAGTTCTGGCTCCACCTGCCCGCACACTTCCTTTGCATAACTGCATCGCGGCCTGAAAGAGCAGCCGCGCTCGATCGACATGCTTTCTTCGATGAAGGCCAACGGGATGGGCGGTCCCATCGACTCGGTGCGCCTCAGATGTGGTGCTGCCGTCCTTATCAGTTCAACGTAAGGATGGAATGGCTTGGACAGGAGCGTGCCAGTCTCTCCGAACTCAACAATCTTGCCGAGGTACATCACCATTGTGTTCGCGCTCACCAGCCTCGCGCTCGCCAGATCGTGTGTTATCATGAGCACTGTCAGATCCCTTTCCTCCTTAAGGTCCACCAATAGAGATAGGACGTTCAGTTTTTGAGCTGCGTCGAGCATTGTGATCGGTTCGTCGGCCACCAAGAGCCTCGGGTCAGGTGCCAGTGCCCTTGCGATGTTCACGCGTTGGCGTTGTCCTCCGCTGAGTTGGTGTGGGAATCTGCTTTTGATCTGGGCTGGGTTGAGACCTACTTCGGTCAATAGGCGGTTGACCTCTTCTGATATGGCTGCCTGGTCCTTCATCCCCTTCAGCTGCCTTAGCGGAGATGAAAGGATGGTAAACACATCGTGGCGGGGATTCAACGACTCAAAAGGATCCTGGAAAATCATCTGGACGTTGCGCCTGTATTCCAGCAGAGCGCGCCCCCTAAGTGAGTTCACGTTGACGCCGTTGTAAGTGATTGTCCCTTTCGTCGGCTTTACGAGGCCCATTATGCATTTAGCAACCGTGGTCTTGCCAGACCCGCTTTCTCCCACAATGGATACTATCTCCGATTTGCCCAACGCGAACGTGATTCCGTCGACTGCTTTGATCTTGGTTAATCCCCGGAGCCCCTTGCGTTTGTTGAAGGTAACCTCCAGATCTTTGACCTCTAAGGTCGACGAGGCCGTTGGCCGGTCGCGTTCTAATCGTGCTTGTGACAAGCTACCCACCTTCCCTCGGATTTCACTTTTAGTCGCGGTCTCTCACTTCTGCACCTATCGAATGCGTATTTGCACCGGTTCGCGTACTTGCATGCGCTCTGTGGCAGCGCGTCGTTAGGCTCCGCCAACGTCTTCTTCGCTTGAAGTCTGCTCAGGCCGGAGTCCAGTGTTAATGCTGTGTCGAGTAGCATCTCTGTGTAAGGATGCAGTGGTTCGGAAAGTAGTTTCTCGAGCGGCCCGTGCTCCACTATTTCTCCGGCGTACATAACAATGGCGTCGTCTGCGAACTCGCTGAGAAGGGCTATTTCGTGGGTTATGAACAGCATGGAGAGCTTGCGCTGTGCCTTCTCTCTACTCAGCAGCGAAAGGATCTGTCTTTGGATGACGACGTCGAGGGCGGACGTCGGTTCGTCCGCTATCAGAAGCTTAGGAGAAAGCGCTAATGCCAGCGCGATGACTACGCGTTGGCGCATGCCCCCGCTTATCTCGTGCGGATAATCGTTGGCACGGTCTGCCTTGATTCCCACTGAGGTGAGGAGGCTTAGTGTGTTGTCCCGAGCCTCTTCTTTGGTCATCATCCGATGCTGCATAAGCACTTCCATGATAGGGTCGGATATCGATTTCACGGGATTCAGCGAATTCATCGCCGATTGGTACACCATAGAGACCTCTTCCCAGCGGTACTTCTGCAACTCCTCCTTTGTCATAGAGAGCACGTTCTTGCCGTTGTATTCTATCGTCCCGCTTATCCTCCCGGGCGGTTCAATCAGATTCATCATCCCCAGCCCGAGGGTGGTCTTCCCGCTCCCAGATTCCCCAACGACACCTAGCACTCGTCCCCCACCCTGTACCCGGAGGGAAACGCTGTCTAATGCCGCTATGGAATGCTGCTCGACATCGTATGAGACTTCGACCTTCGAGAGATCCCAGATAGGAGTTGTTGACATGCTACACCCTCAACCTCGGATTAGATACCTCCTCGAATGAGAATCCAATCAGAGCCGTACCAACAGATACGAGAGCGATTAGCACACCGGGAGCAAGCACCCACCACCAGTCCCCATTGAAGAAGGCATACTGTTGCGCATAGTAGAGTATGCTCCCCCAAGATACGACTGTGATGTTTCCGATTCCAATGAACTGAAGCGATGCTATGAGGATTATTGAGTAGGACACTATCACGACGAAGTAGGCGAGTGCGATAGGGAGGACTTCGGGGAGTATGATTCTCAACACCACTGAGAGGTCGGAGCGGCCGCTCAGTTTCTCAGCGTCTATGTAAGCCCGGTTTTTTACTGATGCGACTTGCGCCCTTACTGCCCTTGCGCATATCCCCCACTGCACTAGGGTCACCGCACCTATAATCAGTGTGTCTGTCGGATAGAAGATGCTGCCTACTATGATTAGCAAGACGAACGCAGGAATGGCCATTATGACATCGGTCATCCCAGAGAGCACCCCGTCGAGCCTGCGATAATAGCCTCCGAACACTCCAATCACAGTTCCAAGGATGGCAGACCCAATGGCCGCGGCCAAGCCCGTGAGCAAAGATGGGTACGCGCCATAGGCGACTTGGGCTAAGACGTCATGTCCTTCGTTGTCGGTTCCGAACAAGTGAGACAGGCTGGGCGGTGAATTTGGAGGTCCGGTAATCGCATATGGTGAGTAGGGCACAACGAGTGGGACCACCAAGACGAACACGAGAATCGCGATGACGATTGCTGCGCCGATTCGGCTTTGGGTGGTTCGCAGTATCTTGCCGAATACGACCGCCCTGATGCCAGATTTAGAGTCGTGTGATCCCAAGTCCATCGCTCCTAATGCCTCAGCCTTGGATCCAAACGAGTCAGCACGTAGTCCCCAATTAGGCCGCTTATGACCACCAGAATCGTTACGTAGAAGAGTCCCCCTTGGAGCACCGGGTAATCCCTAGCTCCAACTGCGTCAACTATCAGGTCGCCTATACCCGGGTATCCGAAGACCACTTCCACGAGTACCACGACCCCAATCTGACGCGCAAAAGCGAAAGAGAAGACCGAGACCAAAGGTAACATGGAGTTTCTGAGGATGTATTTTGTGGCGAGCACGCGGTCTTTCAATCCGCGCGCTTTGGCGGCGGCGACATAGTCTGACTGCAATACGCTCTGAATCGAACCCCTGAGAAGAAGATAGCCTTCGCCGAAGAGGAGAAAAGTCAACACCAGCACCGGGAGCACTGCGTGCCAAATCACTGAGGTGAAGTAGTCTATCGGACCTGTCGAGCTGAACCCGGTTGCTCCAAACAAGGGGAACCACTTCAAAGAGACCGCAAAGACCCAGAGCATTATCATTGCGGTCCAGAAAACAGGTGTCGAGTTGAAGACAATCGCTAATCCGATTGACGATGCTTCGAACTTCCCACGTCTCCGAAGCGCCGACATCGCTGCAACGACGTAAACCATCAGCATAGAGAGCGCGAAGCTGGTGAGCAGCAGGAGCATCGTCCACCCAATGCGGGTAGCGACCAGGTAAGAGACCTGGTTCGGGAAATATAGGTCTGAAACGCCAAGGTATGGCGGGAACGTAGTGAATATGTTCCTCAGATACGTAACATACTGACCAGTCAGAGACTGGTTGAGTCCGAGACGCGCTTCAATCAGGGCGACGTCATAATTCGATGAATGGCCGTTCCCCACCGCTAGCACGTCCGCGGCGTTTCCTGGCACAAGTCGCGGAAGTATGAAGGTGAGGTTTAGCACCACGAAAAAAGTGATTGCATAAATTATCATCCTCCTCGTCATGTAGTTCATCTGACGATCACCCCATCCGTGCAACTACAACCTGCTGCTGCATGGACACTTCTGAAAGGTTCGCCTTCCGACCCGTAGCCGAGAAGGCATCCCGTCTCTGAACCGTTCGACCCCGCAGTTTCAGCGCTCAAGGAGCGCTCCTGTGAGGTGCGAAAAATCCTCCAAAGATATGACTTTAGCCCTTCTGAGGGTAATAAGTCTAACCAAGTAGAAACGTTGGTTGTTTCAGCGCCTGTCTCCTGAAGAGGTTCTCGACCCATCAAGCCAGCCAACTCTAGGAGCGAACGCGTTCCCCCTGCATCCGGTCTCCGCGCCTGGAGGATAGCGCTGATGCCCGAAGCTTGCCCTTGTCTATGCGGAAGGTCGGGGTTCTCGGCAAAGGAGAATTCATGATGAAAACCTCGGGGACCTTGAATTCAGCCAGTCTCGCACGACACCATTCCTGGATTTCCTCTGCGGAGACCGAGTTCCTAGCTTTCGGAACGACGAAGGCGATGATCTCGTCGTCTGAATAGCGAGAAGGGATTGCTACCGCTGCGCACTCTCCCACCGAGAGGTTCGAGTTGATGGTCGCTTCTATCTCGGCCAGATACACGTTTTCGCCTTTCCTGCGCGCCAGGTCGGAAGCCCTGGAGACGAAGTAGTAGTAGCCTTCCTCGTCACGATAGCCAATGTCACCCGTGTGTAGCCATCCGCCGGCCAAGGTCGCCTTGGTCCTTTTTGCGTCTCGATAGTACTTCGTCATCACGGCTTCGTTCCTTAGTAGCACCTCCCCCGGATGGCTGGGACTTGCTTCCTTTCCTTCGCTATCCATGATTTTGACGTCGTTAGGGAATCCAGGGTAACTCCGGGGTTTGCCCATGCTACCCTCCCTTCTGGAATCCGTAGGCACTTCGATGAAACCGAAAGTACACTCGCTGAGTCCATAGCCGAATACGACCTTTACGTCGTAACGTCGCTCGACGGCACTGCGCACACGCTCGGGGAGCGTGGGTGCGCTGTAAATGGTGTGTACATCGTGGTCCGTGCGACTTTCGACAGAGTTTTCGTAGAACATCATCAGCATAGCACCCACCGCGTTGAATTGGGTGGACCTGGTTTCGCCCGCTTCATCCCAGAAGCGGGACAGGCTGAACCGCTCCAGGATGGCGACCGACGCCCTCGCTCCCACTGCGCCCATCACGGAGTAGGCCTGTGCGTTGATATGATTCAACGGTAGGCATGTAAGCAACCTGTCAGACGCCCTCAACCCTAGCCATCGGGGGAAGGCCCTCCCCGTCAGGCAGTATGTCTTATGGGACTGAACTACTCCCTTCGGCGCCCCTGTCGTGCCGCTTGTGTATATTATCACCAGAGGGTCGTCAGGTTTCACATTCGCAGCATTCGGCTCGCCATTCGAATGCGCCCCGAATTCCTCGAATGTGCGGTCCTGGTCGTCCACGAGGAGTGTCGTCAAATTCGGCCTTTCAGACATGCGATCCACCAGTCGAGAGGACGAGACGAACACCCTTGGCTTGCAGTGATCGAATATCTGCGAGGTTTCTGAATACTTGTACTGAGGGTTGATTGGGACGAAGATCAAGCCCGCCATAGCGGTCCCGAGCCACGCGACAACAAACTCTGGGCAGTTGTTCAGCTTGACTGCGACCCTTGATCCAATCTTCAAGCCTTTCCCCTGCAACCCTGCCGCAAACTGACGGCTTCTCTTGTCTACCTCGCCATAGGAAAGCTCACGCCCCTTGAATACAATGAAAGGGTTATCGCGCTGCTCAGAGGCGGCCTTACCGAAGAACTCAGGTACGGTGTATCCTGTCGCCGAGTCCATCAATGGGTTCGCCTACGAGGTACCTGGATTCCGGCTCGAAATTCACTGGTATTTTGTAGCTATGACTTCGGAGCCGGACTTCCCTTTCTTCCGCGCCGCAGAGCGTACGCCGCCCCAACCGCCACGGCCAACACAACGACGGCAGCCCCTAAGATGACATAGTAATAGCTCGACATCGGCGTGCCCGAGCTAGACACGGTAGTCGTCTGGGAAGCACTTACGGGCTGTAGCGTCGCGAGCATCGTCAGGTTGATGTGTTTCTGATAGACGGTGTAGCCTGGGGAACTAGGCCATCCTGTAAAGTGCTGTGTGTTGTAGGCTGATAGGGTGTCCGGGTAGTCTAGGACTAGAGTGGGCAAGTTCTGAGCGCTTATGTTTTCGATGTTGTTGAGATAACTCTGCTCCAGTGACGGACTGCCGGTAGCATCTATAGCAGTCAGATTGCCCTGATACTGGGCCTCAGCACTCGATGAGCCTTCCCATGTGCACCCGACTGAGATGCATGTGTAGAGGTATACGTTGTACCCGGGCTGAGCATCCAGCCAAGGATTCGTGAAAATCGCTCCGCCAGCTGTGGTGATGAATGCGTCGTGGTCAATACCTTGCACGTTCTTGTGGAGATAGGGACCCAGGTCTGATTGCGGTATTATGTTCAACTGAATCTTCATGCCAAGGGCCGTCAAATCCTGCTGGACGATTCCGCCCGCTACTGCGTCGGCGGGATTCGTATTCTCCGCCCAGAGTGTCAGTGACACCGCCGTCCCGTTGGCATAGTGGAGGAAGCCGTCCGTCCCTTTCGTGATCCCAATCGACTGCAGGAGCGCTAGAGACCTATTCGTATCGGTTGTGTACTTCACTATGTTCGGGTTGTATTGAGCGACGTTGGATGGGACATCACCCTCAGCGTTAGCCCCACTGAGTGCGTAGCCGAATGATCCTTGGTTGATTATGGCCGAGTAGTTTATCGCGTATGCCAACGCCTGTCGGAACGCAGTTTGGTTGTAGGGATAAGCGGACACGTTGTACGCTAGAGTCTGGATGAACGTGCCTTGCGTCTCCGAGATGTGGATGTTCGGGTAGGCACTCAAGGCGCCAACGTTTCCGCCTGAAATTGGAGTCGCGTAGTCCGTTTGTCCCGAGGCTAGGAATGGAACGATGGCCGACTCCGACTCAACGAAATTTACATCGATTTGGCAGATCGCTGGAAGTGGCTTGTAGTAGGGGTTCCTGCTAAGGATGGCTTCAGTGGACCCTGAAGTGTAGCTCGACAGATAGAATGGTCCCGCAGATACATCCGAACCGAACAGGTTTGCTGATGGCCCAAGAGCTATGTCAGAGGAAGGCTCGATTGTTGTGAACAGATAGCTGGCCATTTCCTCGCCCAGATGCGCATCGGACTTGTTAAGCACAAAGACAGCTGCGCTGCTGTTCAGCGCGTATTCCGACTTTATCTCAGGACTCAAGGGCAAATAGTCGTAAGCTGGACTCAGCGCATAGTTCTTGCTGAACGTGTTGAGGATGTCGGAGGCGTTGACTGGGGTCCCATTCGACCACGTAAGTCCCGGTTTCACGTTGAACGTCCAAACCGTATAGTTCGCGTTGTGCGTCACCGAGTTTGTCACCGCTTCACTCCAGTCCAAGCTCCCGTTCGGGAGTGTTGGATAAGGAGCAATGCTGAGTTGCTCTATGAAAGGTATCTCGAAGGCAGAGAACACCCCAGATGTCAGAATGTTGAAGGAGTTCGGAATCGGCTCCAATGTCATCCTCATGGTGTTGGCCGAGGTGCAGTTCGAAGTCTGGGTTGTGGTCTGCGCTCGTGCTATTGGTACTGCGAACACCAGCACTGATATTCCAAGTAAAGATATCACAAGAACCGTAGCAGCGGACCTTACTGAAGGCTGCACGCGGGAGTTGTTACGCTCAACGGCTTTAAGCGTTTGCTGTTCTGTCAAACCCCTGACGAAGCCAGATACCGACGCTAGCGCCAAGAGAGCGGGGTAAGGCGTCAAAGAGCGCCGAGACCCTGTCTCGATGCGACCGCCCACGAAGATCCCCCTCACCGTCCACTTTCGTATCAGCTCAAATAACATCAAACGTCTCAG
Source organism: Actinomycetes bacterium (assembly GCA_021823045.1). The sequence goes on from JAKAPB010000046.1 coordinate 8,289, forward strand.
GTAGGTGTGAAAGGGGGGACAGCCGTCGCGAAGGCCCTTAGAGACTCACAAGTCAAGACGGTCTTCGGAATACCAGGGATTCATAACCTTCCAGTATTCGACTCACTCAGGGAAGATTCCGAAATCAGGATTGTCAGCCCTAAGCACGAGCAGGGTGCGGCGTTCATGGCCGATGGATTCGCGAGAGCCAGCGGCAAGCCTGGGGTATGTCTGCTCGCCGCAGGTCCTGGCGCCCTTAACGCGATGTCGGCCGTGAGCACGGCCTATCTGGATTCCGAGCCCATGGTGGTGTTAGCAGGTGGAGTGAAGACATCAGACTGGGGAAGAGGGGTTTTGCATGAGTTCGACCAGGTGTCCGCTTTCAAACCGATAACGAAGCTCAGCATGAGGCCTGGAAGCGCTTCAGATTTGTATCTGGAAGTGCGACACGCGTACGCCGTGTCCGAGTCGGGCCGGCCCAGGCCCGTTTTCGTCGAACTGCCATTCGACTATCTGAGCACGGATACGGAACAGCGCCCCTTTCACGCTGAGCCTCACGAAGGCAAGGTAGATTTGAGGAGAGTAAGCGAAGTCGTTTCTGCCATGTCAAAGGCCAGAAGGCTCGTGTTCATCGCCGGCGGAGGTGTCGTAAGCAGCGGGTCGTGGAAAACGCTCAGGGCAATCTCCGTGGCTTACAGAATACCTGTCGCGACCACGACAATGGGTATCGGCACCGTGGTTGACGGTGGGCCCCTGTCTCTCGGTAGACTGCTTGACAACAGGGCCGCAGGGGCAGTCGAGGGTGCCGACCTGGTGCTGGCCCTTGGCTGTCGGTTCTCCGAGCGGTCGACTCGCTTCGGCAAGCTGAAGCTTGAGAACCTAATTCAGGTGGACATCGACCCATCTGAACTTGGAAA
>JAKAPB010000047.1 GCA_021823045.1 Actinomycetes bacterium
TCTTGATGTCGATCGATCCAATGAGGCACTTTGAGGGTCTGGCGAGCGCGATGCTCTCCGATTCCTACAGCACTTCGGGAATCGACGCATACCGAGACGGCGACGTCTACTACGTCGACATCGATCTACCAGGATTTGACCCAGAGCAGATCGAAGTCGTGGTCGAGAACGACATCCTCTCCGTTAGCGCAGTTAGAAACGGCACTAGGAGAAATGGAGCCGAAGTTCTCCTATCAGGTCGTTACCACGGAAAATATCAGCGTTCAATCCGGCTAGCGGAACACCTAGACACCCAAGCGGTGACGGCGAGGTATGACTCTGGCGTGCTGCAGGTTCGGATACCGGTCCTCGCTTCGGCCAAAGCCAGGAAGATCCAAGTTGAAGTTACAGAGCATCTAAACGGTTCAGAAGTGGCTCAAGGCTCTCTAAATCAACAAGAGGTCACGGTTTAGTCCAATAGATGTGGAACATCGACTCAAAGGCGATTAGATTCGTTGAGTCGGCCGGTGTGGCGCAGCTGGTAGCGCAGGCGATTTGTAATCGTCAGGTCGTCGGTTCGAGTCCGACCACCGGCTCTATATATAGCTTGCGTCTGGATGTGAGATGCGACTAAGAAGTGGACGTTCGTGCCCTTTGGTCATCGAAGCAACCCTGTGAGTTAGCTAGCGCGTAAAAAGTCCCCCCAGATGATGTTTGCAATTCTCGAGTCTCGTCATTGAGATCAGTTCTGAGAATTTATTTCAGTCTTGACGGCACAAATTGCGCAATTTCCTCGGCAAAAACCCAACCGGGGGCTAATTGTGCCGAATCACCCTATCAAAGAGGGGGCAAACGCCCCTAGCTCGATGTTTTCCACTTCGATGCCAGCTTTCTTGGGTGTTTACTCGGTGTTCCTATAGGTAATTTTCTGGTGCTACCTAGTCAGCATTGGCCCCGCCTCAAGTGGAATTGCCCCCGTCGACTAGGTGCTACTCGGGTTGGGCATAATAAAGTCCGGCGGCATAATAAACCCGTGGTAGGACCCTTGAGTGTTGTTGCGGCCGTGGCTGTTGCGGTCAGTATGATCATTATCCTTGCGGTATCGGCGATAGTCGTTCTGCTGATCTTTTCGGCCTTGACCTATGGGTCAACGACCAAAAGATCTAAGGTCAAGGCGCACAAGATGCTCGAAGAGAAGCTTCTACGCCTTCTTCGCCGGGACATTTCAATCCTGGAGAGCGAAGAGGTCGTATGGGAGTTGCTTAAAGATACCTCAAGTAGGTAGTAGGCTAATAGACCGCCGCTGGTCAAACCCTAGATACCTTTGAAGGCACCCTCGATCACTTCCAGTTTGGCCATTGCATCTCGGACAATCGGGATCTGGGCGACGACGGTGGTACCTTCGCCTAAGCGCGAATCAATGGTTACTTCACCGCCTATCGAAGTAACTCTCTCCCTCATTCCCAGCAGGCCTAAGTGACCCTCTGAGATACCTTCGACCGCGTTCCAATCAAAACCATCTCCGTCGTCGGAAATGGTAAGTCGAAGCCAGTTGTCGCTGAACTCCACCTCGACCGAGAGGTTGTTTGCGTTTGCGTGTCGGACGGTATTGTTGATCGACTCCTGCACCACCCTAAAGGCCACGAGTTCAAGGGCTTGCGCCAAGCGAACTTGAGTACCGAGCACCCTGAGGCTCCCCTTGAAGTTGAACTGGTCCTCCGAATCGGCGATTAGACCCGAAAGTGCGGGAACAAGTCCGAGTTGATCCAGCGCAGGTGGTCGAAGACTCCTCGCCATGCTCCTGAGGCTATTCGCAGCCTGCAATGCTTGATTCCTCGTCTCCGAGAGTGCATCGACTACCTCGGTCGGCACCCCCTGGGTTTCACCCAAGAGTTCCAGGCGCCTGGCCAAGTGTAAAAATAGCTGCAAAGGCTCGTCGTGTAGTTCCCTCGAGAGCTGTTTTCTCTGCTCCTCCTCCGCCTCCACTACCAGCTCAGCGTATTTACGGATCCTCAACCTCTCACGACGCTCTGCGGTCACGTCCTCCAAGACCACCTGGGTCAGTTCCTCACCCGAACTATCCCCAAAGGCGACTAGATCCACCCGATACTCCTTGCCGTCACCGGGTGAGACGACGGTATCTTTTACCATGTCGAGTCCGCATTTGGTATCCAGAAGCTCCTCGACCGAAGCACCGACAACGTCTTCCCCAAATATCTTCTTGGCCGCCGGATTGATGTCTCGTACACCGCAGTGAGAGTCTACGACGAGTATCGGAGAGGCATTGGCATTGAAGAGTTGTCGGTACCTCGCCTCGGCGAGCAGTCTCTCCAAGGTGGCATTTTCCACCCTAGAGTGGGTCTCCCTCTCCGCCTCTACCCTCTGACCGACGATAAATGCCACCACTTCAACAAGTATGAGGCTCAACACATCGGATCCGGCGTGGCCCTTGTCGTGGGGCAGGAGAAGATCTGGCAGCCAAAGCACCCCTGCCCAGAAGCCAGTAGCCGCCGAGCCAGAGAGTCCAAAGTGCAAGGCGGCATAGCCGACCGGCAGTATCAACAGCGCTACTGGTATGCCATCTGGAAAGCCCGACAACTTGTTGTAGTTCATGTCGACATAGAGGTGGGTCAAGGCGATAAAGACAACCATCAGCTGCACCAGCCAGAACCGGTAATCAGAGGTCGGTGGGTGGCCCACCTTCTTGGCTATCGTTCGCCACTGCTCCCTACGAATCTTGGTCGCCATGGTCATCGGGTAGTAGGTGATTTGCGATTGCGTAAAGTGCCGCCTCGGTCCTCGAGGAGACGCCCAGCTTGGTGAGGACGTTCGATACATATCCCTCGACTGTCCGCAGGGAAAGTCCTAGCTGGTTTGCGATCGACTTGTTAGTTGATCCCCGAGCGATCTGTCCCAACACGTCTGCTTCCCGGGGTGTAAGTACCGAGTTTGGCGCTACCGGATCTCCACCCCTGCGCTTTGCCAGCCGCAGTGAAATTGACCCTCCAAGGACGAAGGATCCGTCGGCAACCGTCCGCACGGCGTCGACGAGCTCCCTTCCAGAAGCCGTCTTTAGCAGGTAACCAGCCACGCCGACTTCGAGGGCTTCGGCTACGTAGGCGTAATCGTCGTAGGCACTCACGATCAGAATACGGACCTTGGGATTCTTGGCGGCAGCCAGTTTGGCGACCTCTAGCCCGCTAATCCCGGGAAGGTTTACGTCGACTAGCGCTACGTCGACTTTGAGTTGACTCATGAGGGCCAAGCCCTGTTCGCCGGTTGATGCTTGCCCGACAACTTCAATATCGTCGAATCGTTCGAAGAGCTGGGCGGTCCCGTCACGTAGCAGTGCGTGATCGTCTACTAGAAGCACCCGAATTCGGTCTCTAGCTCTTGTAGAACTCTCCAACGTCACATTCCTAAGGGTAGAACTCTGGGCACCCACAAATGCCAGCCTTTCGTACTTAGACACTCAAATAGCCGTCTAACGTGCCCGCTATTATGGCTGACCTTTCGCCATCGAAGCATCCAAAGCAGATCTACGCCCATCCAGCGAACCTCACCGACCGCCAGAGGCCCCCCTCCAGCAAGTCAACTAATTCACCCGGAGACCGATAATCGCTATCTGACAAATTAGACAAACCTAACCATCAATGAATACATGGTCAAAGTCCTTTTGCTAAGGGTCAAAAATCCCTATTTTGCATCTAAAAGTCTAAATCAGGCTCCCTCGGGCCCTTGCGACCTCATAGACCGCTAATGTCGCTGCGGCCGAGACGTTCAATGACTCTACTTTTCCGAACTGTGGAATCTTGGCCAAGAGGTCACACCTCGCCTTGGTAAGTTTCGATAGCCCCTTACCCTCGGCTCCAAGTACCAGAGCCAAAGGGGAGGTAAGCAAGTTGACCTGAGAGAGATTTGCCTCGGCGTCCATATCCAGCCCTACCGACCAAACCCCCATCGTCTTGAGTTCAGACAGCGCTGTCGGAATCGAACTGGCCAATGAAAAGCTCAGGTATTCGATGGCCCCTGCGGCGGTCTTTGTCGCAGATGGCGTGAGCCGACACGCCCGATGTTCGGGGAGGATCACACCGGTCACTCCGGCGCATTCGGCACTCCGAAGGATTGCCCCTAGGTTCCTAGGATCGGTGATGTGATCCAAAACCAGCAAATTGGCGGTCTTCGAATTTGAAGTAACGATCTCTTGTAGGTCTAGAGCCCTTATCGGGGCGGCGATCGCCACCACACCTTGGTGCAGCTCTGAACCAGCGATATGAGAAAAACGAGACGAAGAGATGCTTTGAATCGGCACCCTTTGGTTGAAGGCGAGGTCTGCGATCTGCTTCACTATTCCAGCGCGGTCGATCCCCTCTTCAAAGTAGATCGTCTGGACCCTCCTCCTATTCGCCTTCAAAAGCTCGTAGACCGCCCTGTGCCCCTCTACCTGGTCGCCCCCGAGGTTATGGGCCCTTGAGGTGTGGTATTCGTTGGTTTTCTGGTCGAAGGGTCTACGATGGCCCGACCTTTGGTTGGGTCGTGGGCCGTTTGAATGGCCACCTGGCTGCCTGGATGGCATCAAAGCTCCTTTGTTGGATTCGAAGAGTAAAGTAGGGCAGAAGCTATCGCCGCAGCGCCCTTTTGACGGCCGAGGTCGCCGAGCCCCTCGGGACGTTTGGCCTTAACCACCACAGGAGCCCCAAGGATCCTAGATAGTCTTTGGGTCATCTCGGCCCGAGCCGGGGCGATCTTGGGAATCTCTGAGATAATTGTAAGGTCGACATTGAGAATCTCAAATCCCCTTTGCAAGGTAATCTCCACCACTTCTCTCAGTAGCCCTATAGAGTCAGCACCCTTGTACTGAGGGTCGGTATCTAGAAATACGTCACCGATTCCGCCCACGCCACAGCCACCGAGCAGTGCGTCAGAAATGGCGTGCGCCCCGACGTCGCCGTCTGAATGTCCATCGAGACCGGGGCCATCAAAGAGTTGACCACAGATCAGTAGCGGCCTGTGAGGGTCGGTTGAAAAGGGGTGGACGTCGAAGCCGACCGCAACCCTTAGGCCCGATAGAACCCCCTTTACCACCTCGGCGGATAGGGTCTCTCGTTCAAGGTTCATCCTTCACCTCGGATTTCCCGACGATCCAATAGGAGTAGTTCAGCTAATCGCAGATCGGACCGATGGGTCAGCTTGAAGTTGTTGGGGTCCCCCTGGATCCTCCTGGTCGCCAGTCCGAGGGCCTCTACCAAGGCGACATCGTCCGTTGCGTCCTCCCCCCCTGCATGGGCCCGGGTTATGGTTTGAAAGTTAAATCCCTGCGGAGTCTGGGCGGTGTGGAAACCGGACCTGTCGACCGAACCGACAACTTGTGAACCGTCGACGATTTTGAGGCTCTCGGTCACCGCTACGGTGGGAAGGACGGATACTGCCCCAGCTTTTAGTGCTTCAATCACCCCAAGAAAAAGCTCCTTGGACGCCAATGGGCGCGCAGCATCGTGGATCAACACCAGGTCATCTGGGCCCCCACCCATCTCAGCGATCACCGCCAGGCCGCTTCGAACCGACGCCGATCTAGTCGCTCCACCCTCGACGACAAGATCTCCGGGATAATCCGCCGGATCCGAAATCGGCTTAACCGTCACAACCGTGTCAGAAACTGACTTAGCGACTTGATAGCTCCAGTCGATCACTCGGCGATCGACCAGCCACTCGAGCTGCTTTCTTGCACCATAGCGAGACCCGGTTCCCCCGGCAACGATTATGGTCCAAACTCTAGACAACCCGCCGCCTAAGACAGGGCAGCGTCTAGCTTCGCCTCAGCCTCTGATTCGGGGACCTCAAGAGCAAAGGAGAGCTCCGATACCAATATCTGGCGGGCTTTGGAAAGCATCCGCTTCTCTCCGGCCGATAGTCCCTTATCCTTGTCGCGCAGCGAAAGGTTCCTAACCACCTCGGCGACTTGGTAGATATCCCCAGATTTCAACTTCTCTACATGGTTCTTGAACCGCCTCGACCAGTTGGTAGGCATGCGAGCCTCCTTCTTGCGCAAGACGGCAAACACCTCCTCGACCTCTTCGTCGTTGATGACCTCCCTGAGGCCAACCTCGTCTGTATTGTCCGCCGGGACCATCAGGGTCAGGTCTCCATACGCCAGTCGCAGCACCAGATACTCCCTGGTCTCACCAAAAGCTTCCCTGGTCTCACGCTTCTCGATGATCGCCGCACCGTGATGCGGATAGACCACCTTGTCTCCTACGTCGAACCCCACCTAAACCTACTCTCGCTATTTCCGCACTTTTCCCATTAACTAGGGTAAGGCAAAGTGCAAAGGATCTATTCTATTGCATATAACAGAGCCTGAGGGGCTTAAAATGCGAACTGAAAAGAGTACAGGACACTCCGGCTACGTAGATGCTCGATCCCTGCTTCTAAAAACCGAGTTCATGAAGGCCCTCGACTCGTTGGCGATCGACGATGTCATCAAGGCGCATCGACGTTCGACCTTCCTTAGGGGTCAGGATATCTTCGTAGAGGGTGAAGCTTCGTCGGACCTTTTCATCGTGGCAACCGGTCGGGTGGCCATGCAAAAGAGTGCTTCTGGGGGAAAAGACTCGCTGGTCGCACTGATGGAACCGGGTGACCTCTTCGGAGAGATGGGCCTCTTTGACGACCAGGGTAGGTCGGCGACTGCTCGATGCCTCGAGCGTACTGAGGTTTTGAAAATTCCCTACTCCGTGCTGAGGCTCATACTCCATCAGAGGCCGGGCCTTTTGTGGGGGATGCTCGAGCTCTTGGCTAAGAGGCTCAGAAATACCGACGATGCGCTAGCCGACGCAATGTTTCTCGACGTACCGGGACGTACCGCCAAGAGGATCCTAGAAATATCTCACGACCAAGACGAGTTCAACCTACCACTCACCCAGGAAGAACTCGCTGGGCTAGTCGGTGCGTCTAGGGAGAGGGTCAACAAAGCACTCGCAGCGTTAGTGCGTAGCGGGGTAATAGAGATCCAGGACCGCAAGTACAAAATCGCCGACAGGGAGGAGCTGACAAGGCTGGCCGGAGTTGGCGAATAGAACCTAAGATCGATAAATCCCATCTTTTACCGCTCGAGTCCAGCGGGCATCCAATGGATCGCTCTCCTCTGGCTCGTCACCTGGAGGCTCCAGTATCGGCCGCAATCCACCGAAGGTCTCCTTTAGGGCATCCTTGACGTACTGTGGCACCTGGGGTGTGGAGTTCACCTGTCTCGACCCACGTGACTCCATCGTCGCTTCCAAGTAGGACGGTGAATCCAGTTGAGTGACCCAAGGACAGCAGGAATGCTTCTTTACGCCCTCGGCCAGTCGATCCAAGTCAAGCAACTCGGCCATGGGAACCTCAGCTAAGAAACTGACGAGTTCTGCGGCTTCGTCCCTGGTGGTTATCTCTAAGAAGTCCTGAATTACCGACAGGTAGTTGGTCTCAAATCCCAAATAAACCTCATCGAGCTGAAGAGCCAACAGCCTTCCGTCAGAACCTAACTCCAGGAGGTACCAGGCAATCTCCTCTGAAATCCTCCGAACTAGCTCTCCACGCTGCAAGACGGTGACTACGTCTTTGAACTTAGCCGATTTAGCGACTTCGAGATTGTCTAGGTTTGCCAAGACGCCGTCGAGTCTCTCCTTATACCGCTCGAGGGTAGCAAGTGCCTGATTTGCTCGATTAAAAATGGTGTGGGTCGGCTTGAGTTGGTGCTTGAAGTTATCGCGATACACGGTAATTACAGATAGCTCCTCCGAAACCGCCACCACGGTAACTGGGACACTCTTCGCAACCCGCTCGGCCGAGCGGTGCCTAGTTCCAGTTTCCGACGTCGATATACTCGAGTCCGGTACGAGGTGGACATTAGCCCTAGCAATCCTCATGCGATCACCAGACAGGATGATGGCCCCATCCATCTTTGCGAGTTCGAACAGTCGCTGCGGGGAGAACTCCGAATCGATGAGAAAGCCCCCCGAGCATATCGAGAGGACATCAGGACCGTCTCCAATGACTAACAGGGCCCCCATTCGAGCCTGGAGTATCCTATCGAGCCCCTCCCGCAGGCCGGTTCCTGGTGCTACCCTCCTAAGGGTATCGACGAGCTGAAGCGAACTTTTGGTCTCCATCCACCCATCATAGGCGGGGTACACACCCGGCGGGATTGCTTCGAAAGTCGCAACAAAGACTAAACAATCCGGCAATCTGGTGGCAGCAACCATGCAAAACCAACACTTGAAAACCAAGCTCTAGGTCGGCCCCATTTATCGGCCCTTTTATCGGCCCTGATGCGCTACTGCTTTTGCTCGCGCGCACAAGCAGAGCTCGAAGCTACCAAACGATGTTGCACTAAGAGGCGACCCCAGTTGACTAGGGCCGCCTCTTAGTGAAAAGTAAATCTCTAAACCGCTACTCGGATCCGGTGCCCGCCATTTCGACTGGAGGTGGCTCGAGCCCCTCCACGGTACGAAAGACGATTTCACCGTCGACCACGTCGACGACGACCGTCTCACCGACCCTGAACTCCTTCCATAGGAGCTTCTCGGAAATCGGGTCCTCGATCATCCGCTGTATCGTCCTCCTCAGCGGTCTCGCCCCAAGCTGGGGATCGTAGCCTTTCACCGCCAGCAGCGACTTCGCTTCTGGGGTCAACTCCAAAGCGATACCCATCGACGAAAGCTGAGTCTGAACCCTCGTCATGAGGAGGTCCACGATCTCGGTAACCTCTTCACGAGATAGCTCGTGGAACACGATCACCTCGTCAATTCGGTTCAAGAATTCAGGCTTGAAGTGCGACTTGAGAGCTTCAGATACCTTTAGCTTCATCCTCTCGTAGGTCACAGCCTCTGTGGTCTTAGCAAAACCAACCGATGCCTTCCTAAGGTCGGCCGTTCCGAGGTTTGAAGTCATTATCAGCACGGTGTTCTTGAAGTCCACCGACCTTCCCTGGGCGTCTGTTAGCCGTCCATCCTCCAAAATCTGCAACAGAGTGTTGAAGATGTCCGGATGGGCCTTCTCT